>CBDUCW010000024.1:0-13966 GCA_965365745.1 uncultured Trueperaceae bacterium | reverse complement strand
CGACCCCGGCGCGATCCGACGGGCAGCCCGCTCGGTCCGCACGCGGCGTGGGGTGCCGGCCTTCCTGGCACCGAAGCCCGACCCGGCGCATGATGGGGCCGTGCGCCGCATCCTCCACATCGACCTCGACGCGCTCTACGCCGCGATCGAGCAGCGCGACGATCCCGCGCTTCGCGGCAAGCCGATCGCGGTGGGCAGCGCGAGCGCACGCGGGGTGGTGGCCACGGCGAGCTACGAGGCGCGCAAGTTCGGCGTCGGCAGCGCCATGCCGAGCCGGATGGCGCTCGAGCGCTGCCCGGAGCTGATCTTCGTGCGGCCGCGCTTCGACGTCTACCGCAGCGTGAGCCGCGAGATCCGCGCGATCTTCGAGAGCTACACCGACCTCGTCGAACCGCTGAGCCTCGACGAGGCGTACCTCGACGTGACCGAGCCGTTGCGCGGGCCGCCCAGCGGCACGCTGATCGCTCGCGCCATCAAGCGCGAGATCCGCCGCGCGACCGGGCTCACCGCGAGCGCCGGCGTCAGCTACTGCAAGTTCCTGGCCAAGATCGCGAGCGACATGGACAAGCCCGACGGCCTGACGGTCGTGACGCCCGACGACGCGCAGGACTTCATCGACGCGCTGCCGATCGAGCGCTTCCACGGCGTGGGTCCGAAGACCGCCGAGAAGTTCCATGCGCTCGGCATCCGCACCGGCCGCGATCTGCGGCGGCTGAGCGAGGAGGAGCTGGCGAACCGCTTCGGCAAGGTCGGCGGCTTCTACTTCCGCATCGCGCGCGGGATCGACGAGCGCCCGGTCTCCCCCGACCGCGAACGCAAGAGCGTCAGCACCGAGCGGACCTTCGCCGACAACCGGGCGACCAAGGAGGCGCTGGCCGACGACCTCGTCGACCTCGCCGAGGACCTCGCCCGCCGCATGGAGCGCGCCGGCGTCCAGGCGCGCGGCGTCTTCCTCAAGGTGAAGTTCGAGGACCACGCGATCATCACGCGGCGGGTGCAGGTGCCGCTGCCGGTGCGGTCGAAGGACGCCTTCCTCGAGGTGGGGCGCTTCCTGCTCAACGAGAAGGTCGAGCTGCCCAAGACGGTGCGCCTGCTGGGGATCGGCGCGTACGACCTGATCGAGGGGGCGGCCGTGCAGCCACCGCTGTTTCCCGACTGGGTCGACACGCAGGCGCCGAAACGCTCGACCTGACGCTGGACTCCCACCGTCGATTCGCGATCGCCGGACTAGGGACGCTTGACACCGGGGGCCGCGCATGGCTAAATAGGTAACAGATTCGTTACCTATTTCGCGAGGACGGCCGCCCCGCGAGGACGGAGGACACGACATCGGACCCGAATCCCACGAAGACGACGCCGTCTTCAAAGCCCTCGCCGACCCCACCCGACGCGCGCTGCTCGACCAGCTGCGTGCCGAAGACGGGCAGACGCTCGGCGCCCTCGTCGAACCCTTCGACATGACGCGTCAGGCTGTGATGCGGCACCTCCGCATTCTCGAGGACGCCGGCCTGGTGCACACCCGCAAGGTCGGGCGCGAACGTCACCACTACCTCAACGCGATCCCGATCCAGACCGTCTACGACCGCTGGGTCGAGCCCTTCGCCCGCCCCACCGCCCGCGCGCTCACCGCGCTCAAGCGAGACCTGGAGATGCCCATGACCTCCGCCACCGCCGTTCCCAAGATGGTGCTCGAGATCCACATCGAAACGACGCCCGAGAAGCTGTGGAACGCACTCGTCGATCCCGACATGACGCAGCAGTACTACTTCGGCTCGCGCTTCGAGAGCGACGTCGAAGCCGGCGCGCCCTTTCGGTACACGTCGAGCCAGGGGGCGCCGCTGCTCGACGGCGAGGTCGTCGAGGCGAAGCCGTACGAGCGGCTCGTCATGACCTTCCGCCCCCTGATGAATCTCGAAGAGGGCGGAGACCCGTCCGCCCTGAACATCAGCCGCACGACGTTCGAGATCACGCAAGAAGGCCCGACGTGCAAACTCGTGCTCGTCCACGACGAGTTGACCGAGGCCGACAGCGTGGCGGGCTACTTCGACGGATGGTCTCGCATCCTGAGTGGCCTCAAGACCCTGCTCGAGCAGGGCCGACCCATGCAGTGGGGCGAGCCCGAGACCACCGACGCCGTCTGACCACGACGCACTGCCGCCCGCGCACTCCTGGCGCCGGCGCGCGGATTGGAGATCCCCGTTGACCACCTCTGCACGCGAGCCCTCGGCACCCGAGCCCACGCCGCCCGCGGCCCCGAAGCGGACCAAGCTTCCGCCGAAGAAGGCGCTCGAAATCCACATCCAGACCACGCCCGAAGCGCTCTGGGACGCGCTCACGAATCCGGACCGGACCGAGGCGTACTACTTCGGCGCCAGACTGGAGGGCACGCTCGCGCCCGGCGCCCCCTACCGCTACACGTACCCCGACGGCTCGGTGCTGCACGACGGCGAGGTCATCGAGGTGGTGCCTCACGAGCGTCTCGTGATGACCTTCCGACCGCTGTTCAACCTCGAGGAGGGTGGCGCCCCCGCCACTCTCAACGTGAGCCGGATGGTCTACGAGATCACCCAGGAGGGCCCGAGCTGCCGCCTCGTCCTCACCTACGAGGACATGGACGAGACCGACACGGTCGAGGGCTACGTCAGCGGTTCCTCGCGGATCTTCAGCGGGCTCAAGACCCTGCTCGAGACCGGCGCACCGATGGCCTGGCAGCGTCCCGACGCGGGCTGACGCACCCCCTCGCGGCGTGCGTCCGATTCCACGAGTGACGTCTGCGCCCCCGACCTCCGACGCCGACCGGTCGAACCGGTCGGCATTTTCATCGTCGCGACGGCGTGGTTCGCCCTCGCACCGGGGCGCCGCCGGGCTCCCTCCGACGCCGGCGTGACCACGCAGGACCCCCGTCCCACACGACGTTTCGGGCGCACCTCTCGGCTCGTTCCAGGGGTGCACGCGGTCGCGCACCGGCCCTTGACGGGCTCGCGCGCCGTCCCATACATTTAGGGTCCGAACTCGAAGCCCTCCCAGACCCCTCGCCCCGCGTTCGGGGCGTTTCAACCAAGAACCGCTGCATCCGTGGCAGGCCCGTGCCGTGTGCCCGCGAAGGGCGACCATGGGCCCGCGCTGGAGGATCGTTTGCTTCCCGTCGATCACCAACCCTCCCGCCAGTTCGACGCGCGCCTGAGCGCCGAGGTCTTCCGCCCCTCGACGCTGCGCAAGGTGCTGGGCAACTACACCGGCGTCTACTGGTTCTCGCTCCGCGACGAGGGCGACGTGGTCGAACTCACGGTGCACTGCCAGCCGCATCTCGAGGAGACGCCGGACAGCATCGAACTCGGCGACCGCCGGATTCAGGTGGTGCGCAGCGTCGACATTCCCGGGCGGCGGGGGGCCGCCGCAGACTGACACCCACCGTGCTGGGTCGAGGCGCAGTGGGTTTCGCGGCGCGTTCGGTCGAGCGCCGCGTGCGGCGACACTCGAGGAGGCCACTGTCGTGCCCACCATCAAGATCAAGCGGATCCCTGCGGTCCGAGCCCTGACGTTCCGCAGGACCTTCGATCCGGAGGACGGGGACGCGATCGATTATTTCGGGGGGCTCACGAACAAGGCGATCCGCAAGGCGGGCGTGGTGCCGACCGGACGTCCCAGCGGACGCTTCGATCCAACCGAAGACGGAATGCTTCGGGTCACGTACATCACTCCGGTCGACGACGCGCCTTCGACCGTCCCGCTCGACGGGAGCGACTATCTCGTCGAAGAGGGCGACTCCCTCCGCCTCGAAACGGTCGCCGGGACGGAGCGGGCCGCGTCCGTCCGCGTCGAGGCCGGTGTGGACGAGGCGCCGACGCATCTCGCCGCCCTGGACGCCTGGGCGACCGACCGCGGGTATCGGCTCGAACCGGGCCATCGCATCACGATCCTGCGCGGCTCGATGGACGTGCTTCCCGACGGGCGCCGCGTCTACCCGCACGAGTGGATCTGGGAACTCCAACGGGCGATCGAAACGGGCTGACGGGCGCGAGCACGCGATCGGAGGGCACGATTCTGCCCTGCGATGCAGCCAACACGACCATCGGAATCCGGGGAGTCGACTCGGCGCCCTGCCCGACGGGGACGACTCGCCTACTGCCCCGACCGCGACACGCGGTAGGCGTCCTTGCCGATCCGCTGGATCTGGAACCGCTCGCTGGGACTCTCGACCGCAAAGCCGTCGAGGATCTCCTTCAGCACGTCGTGGGGCACCTCGGTCGCCTCGGCGAGGCGATCGCGCGTGACGATCACCGGCATGCTCGGGTGCTCGAGCGCCCACTTGAGCCGCGTGTACAGGTCGCCTTCCTGTTCGAACGCTTCGAGCCAAGCCGGACCGTGATCGGCGACCTGCGCGGTCGCAGCCGGTCGCGGCGCACCGGTGCGCTCGGCGGCCGGACGTGGCACGCTCCCGGGCTCGGTCCCGGCCCGCGGACCCGTCGCTTCGGCGGCCGGTCGCGAGGCTCGCATGCCGTGGGCGTCGGCCCCGCCAACGATGGGCGTCGATCCGCCCACCACGCCACGCGTCGTCGGAGCGGACGCCGCGCGTGCGGCCGGGTTCGGCGCCGAATTCGGCGCCATGCTTGGCACGGCCTCCGGGCGGTTCTGCGACGCGGCTTCGGGGGTGCGCCCCTCGAACAGCCCGCCCTGCGGGCGGTCGCCGGTCGGTCCGTTTCGACCTCCGGTTTCGGACGCGCCCTGCTGCCACAGCGATCCCTGCTCGGCGGACGGTCGCCACACGGGCGGTCGGTCGTCGGTGCGAGCGGCCTCGCCGCGCGGGGTTCGCGCCTCGTCGCCGCGCGACGACCGGCCGGCGTTCCCGCCGCTCGCCTCGCGCTTCGGCGAGGCGCCGGCGCGGCTGCGATCGCGACCCCGTTTCACGACGTCGAACACGGCCTTCTGGATGGCCCGGGGCCAGGCATCGGCATCCTTGACGGCGCCTTCGGGATCGGCGTCGGTCTCCTCGTGTTCGTCCCGCTCGGCGCTACCGAGCTCGCCGGAGACCGGCCCACCGTCGATCAGCGTGTCGGAGAATCCATCGTCGTTGGCGGCCGGCGCTGCGCCGCTGAGGTCCGCGTCGGCCGGTGCGGTCGGCGCAGGGCCATCGGCGGACGCCTCCGCGAGTTCGGAGGTCGCACCTCCGGCGATGCGCATGCCCACGGTGGCGTCGAAGCGCCCGTCGGCCGCGTCGGCGCCGGCCGGCGCCTCGCGGAGCGGGACCCGGCTGCCGTCGCGCGACACGCGCACGGCGCGCACGGTTGCCTGGCGGTCCGAGGCCTCGCTCGCCACCCGCGAACGCGACCGTGCGAAGGCCATGGCCCACGACGACGCCGTCGGCGTGTCGTCGTGCCACGAGGATCCGAGTTCGGCCGAGCGCCCGGCACCGGCCCCGTCGCCGGACGCTCGCGCCGGGGCATCGTCGGACGGGGCGGGCTCGAGCGATGCCCCCGGCCCCGCCGCGGCGGACGCCTCGGTTCGTGCCGGCGAACCCGCCGGACGGGTTTCGCCGTCGTCGTCGTCGTGGCGAATCCGGCGCTGCCGGATGGTGGTGCCGTGCGGCGTCGTCTCGACGGTCTCGGCGTCGAGGTCCTCGCTGCTCGGCGCTGCGGCGGTCGCGCCGCGGCTGCGCCGCTGGGACGCCGGGCGGCGTTCGAAGCGTTTGGCCTCGAGCTCGACGCGGTCGCCCTCGAGGTGCAGGATCACCTGATCGTTCGCCTTGAGACCGCTCGTCTCGAAGAACTCCGCGAGGCCGTTGAGGCTTCGCGGAGGTTCGTGCTCCAGCGTGTAGGACGCGCCGGACGCGGCGTCGGTCGCGCGCAGCGATCCCGCGGCGAAGCGGCCCTGCAGCGAGTACGGGAGGTTCAGCGATCCCGACCGAACGCACACACGGGTGAGTCCGATCGAGAACGTCTCGCGCTCCGGCTCGCTGTACGACACGTAGTCTCGCTTCACGTGCATGGGGGCCCCTCGGTGGGAAGACGTGATTCCGTCAGATGGCGGCGTTCAGGCTGCATTCCGCCAGACGACGGCAGTGCATTGCATGAATGTAACATTTTCCGCATGCATGTGAACCCCCCTCCAGCGCGGGGCTTGATGAGAGTCCTGCAGGCGGCGTGAGGCTGTATATACAGCGGCTTGCATGGGCGGGCCCGGGTGGAGACCGCTGCAGCCCCGCGAAACGGTGTCCCGGTCGGAGTGCCGAGGCCGTGGCCCCGAGGGCGTGGGGAGCGGTCCCGTGGCGCCGCTCGAGCGTTTCCGGCGCGCGTCAGACGCGCAACAACTCGGCCCGAACCGCGCCGTCGGGCTGCGCCAGGAACGCGTGCACGGCGGTCCCGGAGACCTCGCCGCGTTCGAGCAGCACGCCGGCGAGCACGTCGATGCGGTCGGCGTGCTGTTCGAGGAACGATGCCACCCATTCGCGGTTCTCGACGCGCAGGTAGGGGCGCCACACGGGCCGGTCGCGGTCGTTCGGTGCGTGGCGTTCGAGCCCGTGCCGGGCGAGCGTCGACGCCGCGGCGTTGAGGACCAGCGGCATCGCCTGGGCGCTGAAGCGGCTCGGCGTCTCGAGGGCGACGCCGCCCCACCGACTCGGCCCGGTGCGATCCGACGGAACGGCCGCGGGCGGGGCGTCGAGATCGACGGAGCGGATCTCGAGGCGGAACCAATCGGCGATCACGGCCGTGCTCGCATCGACGAGGGCTCGGACGAGTCGTTCGGTGTTGTCGCTGGCGGGAGCGGTTCGGGAGGGATCGAAGCGGGGGGTTCGGCTCATTGGGCGAATGCGGCCCTGGATCTCGGCATATGCATAGAGCCTTGCATAGGTGCGATGAGATTTCCACACGTGCCGGGACGCGCGCCGAGGGGGCTGCGCGAAGGCGATGGCTCAGAACAGCGGTTCCTGCGCGCCCCCGCGGAGGAACCGCTCGAGATCGGCGATCGCCAGGTAGGCCTTGGCCTGCTCGATCCCGTCGCGGTGGCGCTGCGGCGGCGCCATGCGGCGCCAGGTGCGGTTGGCGCGCGCCATCGCCTCGTCGAGCCCGAAGCGCCGGTAGGCCCCGAGGAACAGCAGCGCGTGCTGGCGGCTGCGGGTCTCTCCGCCGAGGCCGGCGTCGGTCACCGCCACGCTGATCCCGCCGCTCGTCCGCTCGGTGGCGGCGGCGAAGCTGTCGTAGGTCCAGCTGATCACGCAGGCGAGCGTGGCCGGGTGCCCGGGCGCGATGGGCATGCCGATCCCGCGTACGCGCTCGGCCCAACTCGGTTCGGAGGCCATGGGGGATTATGGCGCACGGGTGGGTCCGATTCGGAGCGGCGCCGGCGATGCGGCGGCCCGCCACGGCGCGTGAACGTGCACGCCGCGCGGCTTCGATCCCCCCCTTGGCAATACCTTAATTATTAAGTACAGTGAGGTCCACCCGCGACCGCCCGACGCTCGGCAGGCAGGCAGGCGCCCGCGGGAGAACGCACCGAGTTCCCCGGAGGTGATTCATTCATGCCTCGACCCGGCGACGCTCGCCGCGACCTCGTCGTCGTCGCGAGCTTCGAGCCCCTTCCGATCTTCCTGCACCGCCGCGCCCACCCCGACGACCGCGCCCGCCCCGTCGTCGCCCTCGACGCCGACGACCGCGTCGAACACGCCGACCCCTTGGCGAAGCAGTGCGGCATCGAACCCGGCATGCGCCTCGCCGGCGCGCAGCAGCGCAGCGACGAGCTCGTCGTCGCGGCCAGCGGCGGGCCCGATCAGGCCGCGGCCTGGGCCGTCCTCGAGGAGGAGGCCTACGCCTTCAGCCCGCGCGTCTGCACCGTGCGCGAGGGCGTGCTGGCCTTCGAGGGCGAAGCCGACGAAGCCCGCGCCTTCGCCCGCGCCTTCGGCGTGCGCGTCGGCGCCGCCGCCAGCGTCGAAGCCGCCCACCTGCTCGCCTACACCGCCGCGCGCGGCGAGGCACGGGCGAGCCGCGACCCCTGGACGGTGCTCGACGACGCCCCCGCCTACCTGCTGCGCGGCGTGGGGCTCTCGCGCCTCAACCTCGAACGGCTCGGCTGGCTCGGCGTCGAGCGAATCGGCGAACTCCGCGCCTGGAGCGCGGCGCAGCTCACCGCCTACCTCGCCGCCGACGGCGCCGAGGTCGTGCGCCACCTCAAGGGGCCGCACCGAAGCCGGCTGCCGATCTACGCGCCGCTACCGACGCTGCGCGCCACGCACGCCTTCTACGACACCGTGCTCGAGCCGCACCAGGTCGACCCGGTGCTCGAGCGGCTCGCGCTCGAGTTGGCCGAACGGCTCGGCGACCGCGCCGCGCGGCACGTCACCGTCGAGACCGACGGCAGCGGGCTGCGCAGCCGCGCCACCCGCCGCGCCAAGCGGCCGCTGCGCGATCCGTGGAAACTGCTGCGCGCCATCGAACACGCCCTCGAGGACGCCGGCTCGCAAGCGCTGGGGATCGACGAGGTCGCGGTGACGCTCTCGGGGCTTTCGCGCCCCTCGAGCCAGGGCAGCCTGTGGCAGCAGCGCGAGCGGCTCGAGCGCGCCGTTCGCGACGTGCACGAACGCTACGCCGGGCAGGCGCGCCGCTTCGTCGAGATCGACCCGCATGCGCTGCTGCGCAGCCGCCACTGGGCGCTGGTCGACGCGGCCACCGGCGAGCCGATCGGCGAAGCCCCGCTCGAGCTGCCGGCCGAGGCGACCGTCGAGGCGCTGGCGGGCGGCGCGGCGCTGCCGCCGGAGCCGGCACCGGGCGTGATCGTTCATGCCTGAGGATGCCGATGAACGCCTGCGCCCCGGCATGCGCATCGACGTCGAGACCTTCGCCGACCACCCCACCCGCGTCACGCTCGGCGGCGCCCCGGTCGACGTCGCCGACGTGCTCGACGCCTGGCGGGCGGCGGGGCGCTGGTGGCGCGGCGAGCCGCCCGCCGACGTGTTCCGCGTGGAGCTGCAGGACGGCCGCCACCTCGTGCTCGCGCAGCAGGCGGGAAGGTGGCGCATCGAAGCGATCGACGATTGACCTCCCGCCCCGGCCGACGCGCCCGCGCCCCCCGAGGCCGCTCGGGAAGCGGCGCCGGCCTTCGAGCCCGCGGCGCAGGGGCGACGAACCGCCGGCGCACCGGCGCCGCTGCAAAAAGGATTCCGGGCGCGCCCAACGCTTTGGCAGGCAGGCGACGCACCCGGAATGAACGCCGAGCACCCAGGGGGTGCAAGACGCCGGAAGAATAGCACGCCGCGCCCCCACCGCCATGTCCGACGCACTGCGTTGGGGCCGTCCAGGACGGGGTTTCTGCCGAGGCCTCGAAGGTCCTTTCGCCCCCTCCCGCGCACCGCCTCCGGCACCGCTTTCCTGCACCGCCTCGACACGGCGGAGCGCCGCCCCCCTCGCACGTCGCCGCACCCCGACACCGCACGGGCGGCCCCGCCCGCCCGACCGCCCCTCTCCCCGGAGCCCACCGCATGCCCCGCCTCGAGCACCTCCTCAACGTGCAGAGCTTCTTCAGCTTCGGCGCCGGCGCGTCGAGCCCGTCGCGCCTCGTCGAGCAGGCGAAGCTGATGGGCTACCGGCACCTCGCGCTCACCGACGTCGGTGGGGTCTACGGTGCGGTCGAGCTGCACCAGGCCGCGCGCCGCCACGGGATCACCGTCAGCACCGGCGCCACCGCGATCGTCGAGACCGAGCTCGGCCGCTACCCGGTGCCGCTGATCGCCGAGAACCGCGAGGGCTACCGGCGCATCTGCGAGCTGATGACGATCCAGCACGGGGGCGTCGAGATTCCCGGCGGGGCCGGCAGCGGGGGCGGAAGCGGGGGCGGAAGCGGGGGCGGAAGCGGCAGCGGGGGCGGAGACCCGGGCGGCCCCGGCAGCGCCAACGGCGCCCGCGGCGGGACGGGCGCGCACGGCGCCGGGGGCCGCGGGGGCGGCAGGAGCGCCGACCCCGCCACCGGCTTCGTCACGATCCCCATGCTCGAGGCCCACGCCCAGGGCGTGCACGCGCTGAGCGGCGGCCGCGACGGCTTCCTCACCCGGCTGCTCACCGCCCGCCGCTACCGCGAGGCGCGGCAGCTGCTCGAGACCTTCAAGGGGGTCTTCCCGCAGCGCTTCTGGCTGCAGCTCTACGCCGCGCGCCACCCCGGCGACCGCAAGCGCGCGGCCTACCTGCGCCGGCTCGCCCGCGACGCGCACCTGCCGGCGGTGGCCGCGCCCGAGGTGCGCTACGCCACCCCCGAGCTCATGCCGCTGTACGACGCGCTGGTCTGCGGGCGACTCGGCATCACCGTCGACACCCCGCACAAGGAGCGGCCGCAGAACGACATGCAGGCGATCCCCGACCCCGAGTTCCGCTTCGAGCGGCGCCTCGGCGAGATCCCGCTGCTGCTGCCCGACGTGCTCGAGAACACCGCCCTGCTCGCCGAGCGCACCGCCTTCGAGCTGCTGCCCGACCGGCTGATCCCGCCGCGCGCGAACCTGCCCGAGGGGCGCACCGCCGAGGAGGTGCTCACCGAGCGCTGCTTCGGCGCGCTGCTCGAGCGGTACCGCGGCGAGGCGCTCGGCAAGGCCCGCGAACGGCTCGAGACCGAGATGGCGGTGATCCGCTCGGTCGGCTTCACCGAGTTCTTCCTGGTCGCGGCCGAGGTCACCGACTACTGCCGCCGCCGCGGCATCGTCAGCAGCGGCCGCGGCAGCGCGGCGGCGAGCATCATCTGCTACCTGCTCGGCATCACCCAGGCCGACCCGATCGAACATCAGCTCCTGTTCGAGCGCTTCCTGCACGGCGGCCGTCGCAGCCCGCCCGACATCGACATCGACATCGCCTCCTCGCGCCGCGACGAGGTGCTGGCCTGGGTCGAGGAGCGCTTCGGCGCCGACACCGAGGCGATGGTCTGCAACCGCATCACCTACTTCCTGCCGCTCGCGGTGCAGGACCTCGGCCGCGCGCTCGGCGTGCCGCCCGAGGTGCGCAACCGGCTCAGCAAGGCGCTCGGGCGGCAGTACCGGCACCTGCGCCCGCACCGCGCCGAGGACGCCGCCGAGGTCTTCGACGAGATCCTCGGCGACGCGCCGGTCAAGCGCACCTACCTGCGGCTGCTGCGGCTGATGGAGCCGAAGTTCGTGCGGCACGTCGCGCCGCACTCGGGCGGGGTGGTGCTCGCACGCGATCCGCTGACCCACTACAGCCCGCTCGAGCGCTCCACCGGCGGCATCAAGCTGCTGCAGTTCAACAAGGACGACATCGAGGCGCTCGGGCTGATCAAGCTCGACCTGCTCGGGCTGCGCATGCTCGGCGCGATCGAGCGCACCCGCGAGGAGGTCTACCGCACCGAGGGCACCTGGCTCGAGGTGCGCGAGCCGCCGCTCGACGAACGGGTGTTCGAGGACATCCGCCGCGGCGACACGATGGGGCTGTTCCAGGTCGAGAGCCCGGGGCAGGTGCGGCTCAGCGTGCAGCTGCAGCCCGAGACCCTCACCGACCTCGCGCACCAGGTGGCGCTGTTCCGCCCCGGCCCGATCCAGAGCCAGACGGTGCACCCCTACATCCGCCGGCGGCAGGGGCTCGAACCGGTGACCTACCTGCACCACAGCCTCGCGCCGGTGCTCGAGAAAACCTACGGCGTGCTGCTGTTCCAGGAGGACCTGATGCGCATCGCGGTGACCGTGGCCGGCATGGACTGGACCGACGCCGAGAAGTTCCGCAAGAAGGTCACCACCTTCGAGGACGAACGCGAGATCCGCGAGTGGCACCGCGCCTTCCTCGACGGCGCCATGGCCACGAGCGGCTGCACGGTCGAGGAGGCGCAGGCGATCTTCGACATGATGGCCAGCTTCCGCGGCTACGGCTTCGCCGAGTCGCACGCCTGGGCCTTCGGGCTGCACGCCTACACCAGCGCCTGGCTGCGCTACCGCTACCCCGCCGAGTACTTCGCGAGCATCATGACCGAGCACCCCGGCATGTGGAGCCACTCGACGCTGCGGCAGGAGGCCAAGCGCTACGGCGTGGGCTTCGGGCGGCTCGACGTCAACCGCAGCGGCACCACCTACCGCGTCGAGGTCGAGGACGACCACAAGCGGCTGCGGCCGCCGCTGAACGCGGTGACCGGCGTGTCGCTCGAGGCGGCGCAGGAGATCGTGATCGGGCGCCTGCGCGGCGGCCCCTACGCCGGGCTGCGCGACGTGTGGGAGCGCGTGACGGTGCGACCCGAGGCGCTCGAGGAGCTCGCCCGCGCCGGCGCCTTCGACCGCGTGCAGAAGCGCCGCGACGCGCTCTACGAGGCGCGCGCGCTGCGCCACACCCAGCCGCCCGGCGAGGCGCCGCTGTTCAAGCTCGCGCCCGAGACCCCCGACCTCGAGCCGATCGACTTCGCCGAGACGAGCATCTGGGACTACCGCACCAAGGGCTATAGCGAACTCGGCGTGCATCCGGTCGACCTGATGCGGCGCACGCTGCTCGACCTCGGCGCGACGCCGATGGCGCTGCTCGACCGCGACGGCTGGGTGCGCACCGGCGGGCTGATCGTCTCGAAGCAGAAGCCCGGCACCGCGAAGGGCTTCGCCTTCTTCGTGCTCGAGGACGGCCCGAACCGGCTGCAGGCGGTGATCCGCCCCTCGCTCTGGGACGAGACCTGGACGATCCTGCGCGACGCCGCGATGCTCGTCGTCGAGGGCAAGTTCGAGCGCATCCACCGCGCCTGGACGGTGCGCGTCGAGCGGCTCGTGGGGCTCGACGCACCGGTGCGGGTGAAGGGCTACCACTACGGGGGGCACTGACGCTCGGCGGCCCACCCCACGCACGCCCGATCGCAGGCCCCGTTGCAGGCCCGGCTGCAGGCCCGATCGAAGGCCCGTTCGAACGCCCGTTCTCGCACCCGATGGGGAGCGTCCGCTGGCCCGAGCGCCCGGCGCCTGTCGGGGGCGCGACCTACGTCGCCGGCCCGACCCACATCCCGAGTATTCAGGCGAATACTCCGCATTAGGTGATTCTGATGCATTCCTACGAACTCGAAGCCATCGAACGCAATCTCGACGTCCCCCGCGGCACCCTCCGGCACTGGCTGTCCGAGAGCTCGCTGCGCCATCGCCCGCGCGACGGGGCGACGAACACGCGCGACTCCGGCCCGCGGCGCCGGCGCACCCTGCGCGACCTCTTCTAGGTCCAGGTCTCGTCCCGGGGCCCGTGATCGCGCCTTCGGTTCGTGCCCGCCGTGGCGGGCACGACCGCTACACCGTCGACCGCACCGGCCACACGATCTTGGTCCGCAGCTCGGCCACGTCGGTGGTGTGCGGATCGTCGAGGTACTGCTCGTAGGCCGGACCCGCGGGAGCGTAGCCGTGCACGTCCATCCAGGCCTGGAGCGCGTCGTAGGCCTCGGCGATGCGATCGAAGGGGCCCACGTGCAGGGTCTCGACCGCCGTGCTCGCCGAAATGCGGCCCGGCGTCACCTCGCCGTCGCCCTCGAGCGTCGCCTCGAAGGGCATGCCGATCTCGATGTCGAGGTCGCGCAGATCGGTGTTGTGGTACGCCACGAACGGCGGCCCCGACGGCGCCGCTCCCGCCTTCCCCGCAGCGGCGGCCACCGCGGAGCCGGCCACCACCGCGACCCAGGCGGGCCCCAGCACCGACGGGAGGCGATCGACCGACGACCGTGTGTGTACGACCAGGGTGGGCGTCTCCGCTTGTTCGACGAGTTCGCAGCGGTAGTCCATGGCACCGTTCCTTTCGCCGGCCTCGTGCGGCCGCGCGACGCTGCGTCGACGCCTCGATCGTCCCCACGCATCGTCGCGACTCCCTCGAGCCTAGGCGCCCGAGACCGGCGCACGGGTCGGCGAAGTTCCGTCGGAGCCGGGCACGAACGCGGCTAGTAGAACCACCAGATCGCCGCCAGCGTCACCGCCGGAAAGGCCACGAGCACGACGATGCGAATGACGTCCGAGATCAGGAACGGCACCACGCCACGGAAC
>CBDUCW010000023.1:0-14184 GCA_965365745.1 uncultured Trueperaceae bacterium | reverse complement strand
TCGAGGCCGCATGTGCGGTTCGACGTGCACATCGCGCACGATTCCGGGGCATGCGACCGCCGTATCCATCCCATTCATGGCGATTAGGAGAGTGCATACAACGCATAACCAAGAATCGTGCCTACCTGCATGCGAATGTAGCGGCATTCTCACCAACAAATCCGAGTTATGCGCTATATTCAGGTATTCCAGCAACCAGGAGGTGCTCGATGAACCGCAGAACCGGACCGTCGTACCAGGAATGGGTCGAAGTGCTCGACCACAGCAAGCTCGCCAGCTATGACGAGCTCCACGCCATCGCCAAGCGGATCAGCGATTCGAAGGTCACGCCCATGACCGGAGGGCAGCGCGCCCGGCTGCTGCGCCGCATCGGCGATCTCCAGGTCACTGCGCTCAAGCGCGCGCACCCGGTCGGATCGCATCACGATCTGCGCACCGGGCCGGCGATGAGCTGACCGACCTCCCCCGAACCCGATCGAGGCGGTCGCGGATGCGATCGACCCCGACGGCGTGAGGCCGCGAGCCCGAACGCGACGATGCGTTCGGGCTCGCGCTTCGTCGTGCCGAACGGGTCGCACGCCCCGCGCGACGGCTCGACCGCGAACCGCGAGGCGGAAGGCGGCCGAGGGGGCGGTCAGTCCGGGTCGGTGCCGGTGCCGAGCACGCGTGCGTCGAGCAGGCGGCGCACGAGCTCGGGATTGGCCTTGCCGCGGCTCGCCTGCATGACGCGCCCGAGCAGGGCGTTGATCGCCTTCGGGTTCTCGCGCGCCGAGTCGACGATGTCGGGGTGCGCCTCGAGGACCTGCTCGACCAGGCCCGCGACCGCGTCCTCGTCGTCGAGCTGCTTCAAGCCGCGCTCCTCGACGATGCGCGCGGGATCGGCTCCGTCGAGAACCTCGGGCAGGAGCTCCTTCGCCGTCTTGCCCGAGATCGTCCCCGCGCCGACGAGGGCCACGAGCTCCACGAGGCCGGCGGGGTCGAGCTCGAGTTCGTCGATGGTCCGCCCCTCGGCGTTGAGGTGCCCGGCGATCTCGCTGTTGAGCCAGTTGGCGAGCGTCTGCGGGTCGGCGCCGTCGCGCCCCTCGCTCCGCTCGATCGCCCCATCGAAGAAGTGCGCGCTTGCCACGTCGAGAGCGATGAGATCGGCGTCGGCCTCGCGAACGCCGAGGGCGAGGTAGCGGTCGCGCTTCGCGGCGGGAAGCTCGGGCGTCTCGGCGCGGATGCGCGCCAGCCAGTCGTCGCCGATCGGAATGGTCGGCAGGTCGGGGTCGGGGAAGTAGCGGTAGTCCGACGCCTCTTCCTTGCTGCGGAGGCTGTAGGTCTTCTGCCCGCCCTCGTTCCATCCGCGCGTCTCCTGATCGACGCCGAAACCGTCCTCGAGGAGGACGGTCTGGCGCTTGATCTCGAAGGCGAGCGCCGCCTGCACGCTCTTGAACGAGTTGAGGTTCTTCACCTCGACCTTGGTGCCGAAGGCGCCGTCGGGCTCGCGCAGCGACACGTTCACGTCGGCGCGCATCTTGCCCTCCTCGGGGGAGGCGTCGGAGACCCCGAGCGCGCGCGCGATCGCCCGCACGGCGACGAGGAACTCGCGCGCCTCGTCGGGGCTGCGCAGATCGGGTTCGGTGACCATCTCGACCAGCGGCGCGCCCGCCCGGTTGAAGTCGACCAGGCTGTGATCGGCGTAAGGCGGGTGCACGCTCCGCCCCGCGTCCTCCTCGAGATGGCAGCGTGTGATGCCGATGCGCCGCCCGTTCGCGAGCATCAGGTGCCCCTGCGAGCCCACCGGACGGTCGAGCTGGCTGATCTGGTAGTTCTTCGGCGCGTCGGGGTAGTAGTAGTTCTTGCGGTGGAACTGGGTCCACGACGGCACCGAGCAGCCGAGCGCGAGCGACAGCATGATCGCCTTGTCGAGCGCGGCCCGGTTGGTCACCGGCAGGCTGCCGGGGAGGCCGAGGCACACGGGGCAGACGTGGGTGTTGGGATCCACCCCGAAGCCGTCCGCCGAGCAGCTGCAGAACAGCTTGCTCGACGTGCTCAGGGCGAGGTGGATCTCCAGACCGATGACCGGCTCGAGCATGCGCGCCACTCTACCACCGGCCCCCGCTGCGCCCCGGAGCCGTCCGTGCCCCGTCGAGCCGCCCGAAATCGCGTCCTGCGCTACACTCCAGGCATGATCGAAGCCTACGTCGAGGACATCGCCGTGTCGGGGGACGACAGCCAGTTCCTCGTGCTGCTGCGAACCAAGCCGACCGGCGGCGCGCGCGAGATCGAGGACGACGCCGACGGCGAAGCCGCCGACGACGATCTCGACGACATGCCCACCGCCATGAAGACGTCGCCCGGCGGCGACGGCGACATCCTGCCGATCGTGATCGACGCCGTCCAGGCGATCTCGATCGCGGCGGGCCGGTCGGGCGACGCGGTCGAGCGGCCGTTGACCCACGACCTGCTCGTCTCGACGATCGAAATGCTCGGCGGAAGCGTCGAGCGCATCGAGATCACCGACATGGTCGACGGCACCTACTACGCGATGCTCGTGCTCGAACGGTCGGGGATCCGGCTCGAGATCGACGCGCGGCCCAGCGACGCGCTCGCCCTGGCCGTGCGGGTCGGAGCGCCGATCTTCGTTGCCGAGCACGTGCTCGAACAGAACGCCCTGGCCGAAGACTTCTCCAACGACTCGGGCGGCTTCGAGGCCTGAGGGCCGCATCGTGCGGGTCGGGTGCGGCGCGCGCCGGGCCGTCCCGGCGCTGCACCGTCCGCAGGCCGTGCCGTCTCGCCGCCGGGACGGCCCGATACCGGGACCCACGGGAAACGCGGAGGCCCGGAGGCCTCCGCGCATCGCGGTGGGAGGGCGGGACTCAGCCCTGCAGGTGCGACTCGAGGAAGTAGAGCTTCTCGTCGACCACGCGCTGGATCTCGGTGAAGAGGTCCTCGGTGGCGGCGTCGCCGAGGTCGGCCGAGGCCTCGATCGCGGCGCGCGTCGAGGCGGCGTACGCGGCGAAGCGGTCGCGCACGACCTCGAGGTGCTCGCGACCGCCGACGGCGTCGTCGGGGAACTCGGCGAGCTCGGTCGCGCCGGCCGCCATGCGGACCGTGCCCCGGGCCACGCCGCCGAGCGCCGTGGCGCGCTCCGCGAGATCGTCGGTGAACGGTTCGACGGCCGCGGCGAGCTGGTCGAAGAGCTCGTGCAGCTGGAAGAAGTCCATCCCCTTGACGTTCCAGTGGGCCTGCTTGGCCTGCGTGTACAGGTCGAGGTTGGCCGCCATCTGGCGGTTCAGCAGCGCGATCAACTCGCGGCGCTCGGGTTCGTCGATGCCGATCTTCGTGTCGAACATGCGGGTTCGTTCTGCAACAGCCATGATGACCTCCTTGAAGGGTCACGTGAGCTTCGTTTGCACTGTAGGGCATGCAGCCGAAGGGCACGTTTCGGGGACCTACATTCGCGGCAGCAGCGGCGCACCGCAGCGCCGCAGGCGCGCCGCCAGGTCGGGCCCGCGGCCCGAGGGGCGCCCGCCGCGCTGCGCTCGCCGGTCGGCCACGACCGTATTCAGTCTGACGGAATGTCGCGCGCGCCGGGTCGTATTCTTCGCCTACGTTTGCGAATGCACGGATACGGCCGTGCCTCGCGGCTGCTGCCGCGAACGCAGGGCCGACCGCCGCGCATCGACGCTGGAGGCGTCGTTCGTCTCCGGCCTGGTCTCGCGCGGGCTTTCCGCCCCCTTCCGTTCCCACCGTTCGAGCCGCCCCGTGCGGCCGTCGCGGACCCTGCCCGGCGCACCCTGACGCGCCGATTCCCGCGCCGCTCCGGCGCATCCCCTCGCGCGCTCGAGCGCGCGGCCCCGCCTCCAAGGAGGCTCTCCATGCGCGACATGGCCCACCTCTACCACCCCTCCGATCCCGAGTTCGACGAGATCGGCGAGACCCAACTCGACGATCTCATCGCCGAACTCATCACCGGTCTGGGCGAGGACGTCACGCGCGAAGGGCTCGTCAAGACGCCGCACCGCGTCGAGCGATCGCTGCGCTTCCTGACCAGCGGCTACTCGGTGACCGCGCGCGACGTGATCAACGAGGCGCTGTTCAAGGCCGAGGGCTCGGAGATGATCGTGGTCAAGGACATCGAGTTCTACTCGATGTGCGAGCACCACATGCTCCCCTTCTTCGGCAAGGCCCACATCGCCTACATCCCGAACGACCGCATCCTCGGCTTGAGCAAGTTCGCGCGGGTGGTCGACGTCTACGCGCGGCGCATGCAGGTGCAGGAGCGGATGACGAGCCAGATCGCCGACTCCCTGACCGAGGTGCTCGAGCCGCGCGGCGTGGCGGTCGTGACCGAGGCGAGCCACCTCTGCATGATGATGCGCGGGGTCGAGAAGCAGGGGTCGACGACGCGCACGAGCGCGATGCGCGGCTGCTTCAAGAGCGACGCGCGCACGCGGCAGGAATTCTTCGACGCGCTGGACTGAGGTCCACCTACCGAGATTCCGGAACGCGTCGGGATCCACGCGCGCTCCACGTGTTCGGCACGTGGAGCGCGCCGTGCGGTCGGACGCACGCGTTCGGTAGAGCGGCGCGCGGCCTGGGTCGAGGCGACCCGCGCTGCGCCCCCGCTGCTCCCGCGGTGCGCCCGCGCCGCGCAGAGACCCGGCCGGGAGATCGCCCCTGCGGCGGCGTTCCTCGCGCGAGCCGAGCGCGCACGACTGCACCGACCGCCGCGCCGATCACCGGACCGATCCACGCCCCGAGCCCACCCCGGCCCCCCCGCCTAATCCCTACCTTGACACTCAGGATTGCCCGCGGGATACTCACCGTGGTTGCGATCGCTGGGCGGGCGTCGTACGGCCCGCCGCGCCCCTCCGCGCGTCGCCTCGCACCGCCTCGCACCGACGTGCTCCGACGCGCTCCGTCGCCCCCGATCCGAAAGGAACCGTTCCATGCCCGGACCCCGTTCCCGTCTCGCGCGACGCGCAGCCGGCCCCGCTCGGCCGGTGCTCGTCGCGCTTGCCGCCGCCCTGGTCGCCCTGGCGCTGCCAGCCTCCACCGGCTTCGCCCAGCGCGCGTCGCAGGACGCGGTGGTCAACGTCTACAGCGCCCGCCACTACGATTCCGACGAGCTGCTCTACGACCGCTTCGAGGAGCTGACCGGCATCGAGGTCAACGTGATCGAGGGCGACTCGGACGAGCTGATCGCTCGGATGACGAGCGAAGGGGCGAACAGCCCCGCCGACGTCTTCATCACCGTCGACGCCGGTCGCCTCTGGCGCGCCGAGTCGGCGGGCCTGCTCCAGGCGGTCTCGTCGCCGGTGCTCGACGCCACCATCCCAGCCTCGCTCCGCCACCCCGACGGCCTCTGGTTCGGCCTCACGCAGCGGGTGCGTGCCGTCGTCTACAACCGCGACGCCGTCGACCCCGCCGAGATCACGACGTACGAGGACCTCGCCGACCCCCGCTGGCGCGGCCGTCTGTGCATCCGCTCGTCGAGCAACATCTACAACCAGTCGCTGGTCGCCTCGCTGATCGCGTCGAACGGCGCCGAGGCCGCCGAGGCGTGGGCCAACGGGATCGTCGAGAACATGGCGCGCCCGCCGCAGGGCGGCGACACCGACCAGATCCGGGCCGTCGCGGCCGGTCTGTGCGACATCGCCGTGGTCAATCACTACTACCTGGCCCGCCTGGCCGCGTCCGACGACGCCGACGACGTGGCCGTCGCGGACGCCGTCGGCTTCGCCTTTCCGAACCAGGACGGGCGCGGAGCGCACGTCAACGTCAGCGGCGCCGCCGTCGTCGCCACGGCACCCCACCGCGCGAACGCCATTCGCTTCATCGAGTACCTGACCGCGCCGGCGGCCCAACGGGTCTTCGCGGCCGGAAACAACGAGTACCCGGCCGCGCCCGGGGTCGAAGCCACCGACGTCGTGCGGGCGTTCGGCGCGTTCACCACCGATGCGATCAACGTGTCGGTCTACGGCGAGAACAACCCCGAGGCCGTTCGGATCATGGATCGGGCCGGCTGGCGCTGAGCCCGCCCGCGGGGCCGCTGCCCGATCCGCGGCGCCCCCGTACCGTCGACGCTACGAATCGCGAGCTGCGGCCGCGCCCCCTCGTGGAGTGCGCGGCCGCAGCTCGCGGCTTCGTGCGATGCCCCAGCTCAGCGCGATCACCGGCACCAGGCCGATCGCAGCGATCGCCAGCGAGCCGGCGGCCGCTTCGGCCAGCCGCTCGTCCGAGGCGAGGCGATAGACGCGCACCGCCATCGTGTCGAAGTTGAAGGGGCGAACGATCAGCGTGGCCGGGAGCTCCTTGACGACGTCGACGAAGACGAGGAGCGAGGCGCTGAGCAGGGTCCCGCGGAGCAGCGGCACGTGCACGTCGAGCAGCGCGCGCAGGCCCCGGCGCCCCAGGCTCCGCGCGGCGTCGTCCATCGAGGAGGTGATCTTCGAGAGGCTGGCCTCGACGGCGCCGTAGGCGACGGCCAAGAAGCGCACGACGTAGGCGAACAGGAGGCCGGCGATGGTGCCCGACAGCAGGAGACCGGTCGACAGGCCGAACAGCGAGCGCATCCACAGGTCGATGCGGTTGTCGAGCCAGCCGAGGTGCAGCAGCACGCCCACGGCGATCACGGATCCGGGCACCGCGTAGCCCATCGCGGCGACGCGCACGCACGCCCGCACCAGCCGGCTGGGGCGCAGGCGGCGCCCGTAGGCGAGCAGCAGCGCCGCGGAGAGAGTGATGAACGCCGTGAGTCCGGCGACCGTCACCGTGTTGCCGGCGTAGCGCCAGAAGTCCGGATCGAAGGCCTGCCGGGACTCGAGGGCGAGCCGCCCGAGCACGCCGGCCGGCAGCAGGAAGCCGAGCACGACCGGCAGGGTGCAGCCGAGCAGCGCCCCCCACGCCCGCGCGCCGCTGAGGCGGAAGCGCGCCAACGCGCGGTAGCGACTCGTGAGCGGCGTGCCCTGCGGGCGCCGGCCCAAACTCCGCTCCAACACGATCAAGAGGAGCACGAAGCCGAGCAGCATCGCGGCGAGCTGCGCCGACGCCACCCGTTCGCCCAGGCCGAACCAGGTGCGGTAGATGCCGGTCGTGAAGGTGACCACGCCGAAGTACTTCACCGTCCCGAAGTCCGCCAGCGTCTCCATGAGCGCCAGCGCCGCTCCGGCCGCGATCGCCGGGCGCGCCAGCGGCAGCGAGACGGTGGCGAAGGTCGCCCACGCGCTGCGGCCCAGGCTGCGGGCGGCCTCGAGGATCGAGATCGGCTGCTCGAGAAAGGCGGCTCGGGTCAGCAGGTAGACGTACGGGTACAGCGCCAGCGTGAGCATCGCGACGGCGCCGCCGACCGAGCGGATGGCCGGGAACCAGTAGTCGCCGTAGCCCAACCCCGTGGCCGTGCGAATCCACGTCTGCACCGGCCCCGTGAACTGCAGGAAGTCGGTGTAGGCGTAGGCCAGGATGTAGGCCGGGATCGCCATCGGCAGCAGCAGCGCCCACTCGAAGATGCGCCGCCCGGGGAACGAGCACATCGTGACCAGCCACGCGGTCGACACGCCGATGACGATGGTGCCCACCCCGACGCCCACCATCAGGATCAAGGAGTTGCGGAGGTAGTCCGGGAGCACCGTCGAGGCGAGGTGAGACCAGACGTCGCCGGCCGGGGTGAACACGCTGGCGAGGACGACGCCGACCGGCGCTGCGATGAGCACGGCGATGACGACCACGACGACTTCCCACCCGCGCGAGTGGCCGCGGAAGCGCCGCGCCGGGCCGCGCGACGCAGCCGCAGCCGCCCCGGCGCCCGGCGCGGCGGGCGAGGGGTTCGGATCAGGCGGGGCGTCGGGCGGAGCGTTCATCGGCGCCCCAATCTACCGAGGCGACCGTCAGCTCGCCAGCTTGACGCCGTCGATGCGCTGCTCGAGCCAGGCGGCCACGCCGCCCTCCTCGGGCGACGCGATGTGCTCGTCGGCGTGGGCCAGGGCGTCCGGGTGGACGTGGGGTCCGACCGCGACGGAGTGGCCCGCCCAGGCCAGCATCGCCACGTCGTTGAGGCCGTCGCCGAAGGCGATGACGTCGCGTTGCGGAATCTCGAGCACGCGCGCGATCAGCTCCAGGGCGACGCCCTTGTCCGCCTCGGACTCGGTGATCTCGAGGTAGCCGTCGCCCCACAGGTAGGTGGTTACGTCGGGGTGGTCGCGGCGGATCTCGGTCTCGATCGCCGCCGAGTGCCGCAGCTCGAGCTCGTCGCTCGCGAAGACCAGCTTGTCGGCGCCGCGCACGCTCGAAGCCACGAAGCGCTCGACACGCCGGTTGAGCGTGTGGGCCCAGGCCCAGCGCGGATCCGACGGGTCGCGCACGTAGAGCACGTCGTCGTCGATCACGCTGAACTCGATCGCGTCGTCGTCCTTGAACCGGTCGATCATCGCGTGCACCGCCTGCGGCGGGAGCTTGCGCTGGCGCAGCACGGCCCCGTCGGCTCCAATCACGAGCGCGCCGTGGTTCACGCTGTAGGGGCCGCGCACCTCGAGTTGGTCGAGGAAGGGGCGCGCCGCGGCGTGCGGGCGGCCGGTGAGCACGGTGACGGGGTGGCCTGCGCGGCGGGCCCGCTCGATCGCGCCGGCGATCCGCGGGGGCAGCGTGTAGTCGTCGGTGACGATCGTCCGGTCGAGATCGAAGGCGAGCAGCATGGGATCGAGCGTAGCGCACGGGACCCGCCGCGATCGTCGCCCCGGCCGGCGTGCGGGCGTGGGTGCGGGCCCGAGCCGTCGGCTGCCGCGAGCTGCGCCGGCAGGACGGCGGCGGAACGCCACGGATCGGGGGCGAGGATCGCCTAGCGCCGAACCTCGCCCCGCAGATCGAGCGGGAAGCGGAGCACCGCGCCGGTGTCGTCGCCGGCGAACACGACCGGGCCCGCCGCGGTGCTCACCGCCGCCAGGTTCGTCGTCAGCCGACCCGAGAGCGGGAGCTCGGCGGTCACCTGGCACCGGGCCGCGCAGCGCACGACCAGCAAGTCGACCCCGGGCTGCGCCGGGTCCGGCGCGAGCAGGATCGCCTGCTCGAGGTTGCGGGAGCCGAGCAGGTGGGAGGTGACGCCGAGCGCGAAGGTCTCGCCGGTGAGGGCCGAGGGCGCGGTCCCGGGCGCACGCGGGGCGTTGGGGAGGCGCCAGCGGACGAGCGGACCGCCGAGGTGGGGCGTGCGCACCGACCAGGCCGAGTCGCGATCGGCCGCGAAGACGTGGAGCCAGCGGTTCGGTCGACCGATCGGCGCTCCGGCGGCGATCTCCCGAAGGTCGTCGCCCTGGAGGCCGAGGACGACGACCTGCGCGCCGCGATTCGGCGTGGAACGCGTCACGATCAGACCCCAGGTCGGCGTGCCGTCGGCGGCCCGCCACAGCTCGGTCGCGGCGAGCCCGCGCTGCTCGAGCACGGCCGGCGCCTCGAGCGTCCACGTCGCCACCGGCTCGAGGTCGGCGGCGCGGAGCACCGCCACGCCGGCCGCCTCGATTTCGTCGCCGAGTACGCCGTGCCGGTAGCGGAAGGTCGGGTCCACGAGCAGCGCCACGGCGTCGCCCACGGCGACGAGTTGGGTGTCGGGCAGCGCCGCGATGCTGCGCTCCGCCTCGACCTCGAGGTCGCGGTCGAGGCGGAGGATCGTCGAGCCGTCGATCGACACCGCCACGACGCTCCCGTCCGGCAGGCACAGGGCGTCCGCGTGGGGGCTGACCGCCGGACCGACGGCACCGCCGGGCCCGGCGACGGCGAGCCGGCCCGATCCGTCCACGCCGAGCAGACGGTCGTCGCAGGCGAGCAGGCGATCGCTCTGCCAGGCGGAGGCGAGTCGATCGGCGCCGCCCTGCGACTGCGCGTTGCGGACCACGGTGCCGTCGTCGTGGAGGGCTGCCACGCCCGAGCCGAAGGGTTCGAGCCAAATGGGCTCGGCGGCGGCCGAGCTGGATGCGATCGCGGCGGCCAGTGCGACGAGGAGGGCCATGGCGGCACGCATGCCGACCGGACGTCCGCGCCGAGGTCGGTGCGGACGGGTCGACGGAAGGTCGGCGCGCGGGGGCCGCGTGTCGACGGGGGGGCGCATTGTGCGGCGGTGTGGCATCGAAGGGTCCAAGGCGTTGGATCGAGTGAGGGGTCCGGAGCGGCACCCCGGTACGTGCGCACGCTATCAACGCACCCCACGTTGGGGAAGCGCTGACGATGCACGCCCCAATGAGACCCGACCGAGCGCAGGCACGCCGTCGTCCAGCGCGCGCCGGAACGGCCGCGGCGACGAGCGCTCGACCGTAGGGAATACTGGCTCAGGAGGTACCACGTGAACAACCCGTCGTCGATCTGCACCTCGCTCGTTCCAGGCCCTTGGGTGGCCGTCCAGGGGAAGAGCCCGTGACGCCGCGCAATCGGCGCCGCGTCATCGTGACCTCGATCCTCGTGAGCGTCCTCGCACTCGCCGGAGCGTGGGTTGCAGCGCAGATCTCGCTGACGACGTTCACGCCGGGCGACACGATCCGAGCGGCCGACGTGAACGCGAACTTCGCGGCGCTGGGCGAGGCGATCAACGAACTGCAGGGCTCGTTCGGAGGCTCCTCGCCGGCCGTGAGCGGAAGGGGAGCGAACTGCGTGATGGGCGCCGTGTGGTTGACGGCCGGAGCGGTGGGCGGTGCCGTCCGCGCCGACGGACAGATCCTGGACATCGCGAGCAACACGGCCCTGTTCTCGCTCCTCGGGACGACCTACGGCGGGGACGGACGAACGACCTTCGCGCTGCCCGACCTCCAGCACGCGGCGCCCCGAAGCGCGGACGGCGGAGGGCTCACCTACGTGATCTGTACGGAAGGGACCTACCCATCGCGCCTCTAGGGCGACCTCACCGGTCCGGCGCATGCACACGAACACCCCCCCAGCCAAGCCGCGCCCCCGACCGGTACTTCGGTCGGGGGCGCGCGCCCTTGCGGGCCCTTCGCGTTGTCGCTCGGTGTGACGGTGGTGGAGCCGGCGGGGGTCGAACCCGCGTCCTCACGCGCTGACGTCAGGTATCTACGAGCGTAGTGCTCGATCGTTGGGTCGGCGCCGGGTCGGCTCGAGCACGAGCGTTTCCCCGGAGCCCACACGTCTAGGGTTTCGGAGTGTCACCGACGCGCGAGTGGACTCCTAGCCTCCGTTGGGTCGCCTAGCCGCCGAGCCAGAGGCAGGGCTTGCGGTAGACGTTCGCGATCAGGCTACTTACGCAGCCAGGGCGAAGGTGTCGTTGCTGTTCGCAACTACAAAGGGTGAGCCTTGTTGACCGGGCCAGGCTCCTCCCGGACTCGCAACCTGCTCGCCGGAACGCGCGAGTCGAATCCAAATCGGCCCCGTGGCCGAGCGATGCGCCGTCGAGCGGATTGCTCGTGGCGCGGCGAAGGGTCCCCGGTCGGGTCTTCGATTCTAGCACCCGAAAGCCGGCGAGTCGCGTCAGGGCCGCGACGGCCGCGGCGCGCGCCGGCGCAGCCGGGAGGCGCCCGTGATCTTCGTCGGGTAGGGTCGTCGCATGAACCCCTGGTACGTGACCGACACCGACTTCTCGGAGCGAATCTCGGACGAGGACATGTCGACCTTCCGGCGCGTCTGCCCCGACCGCCCGTACGCGAAGGGCGACCTCGTGTTCCGCGCGGGCGATCCCGCGACGGCGATGCACGTGATCGCCCGCGGCCAGGTCAAGCTCGTGACCCCGACGCCCAGCGGCGCCGAGCGGATCCTGGCGATCTGCGGCCCCAACGACTTCATCGGCGAGGCTTTCGTCGCCGACGACACGCTGTACCGCGTGGACGCCGTCGCCCTGACGGACGTGGTCACCTGCCCGATCTCGCGCGAGCAGTTCGCGCAGATGTCGCAGTCGGCCCCGACCTTCGCCATGGGCTTCGCCGAGATCCTCGCGGCGCACCTGTTCGACTGCCGCGATCAGCTCTCGTCCAGTTTCGCATCGGTCGAAGCGCGCGTCATCCGGACGCTGCTCGATCAGACGGCGCGCTTCGGCGAGGAGGAAGACGACGGCTGGGCCCGGCTCTCGACCGAGCTCAAGCACGAGGACATCGCCGGCATCGTGTCGGCGACGCGCGTGTCGGTGTCGATGGCGATCGCCGACCTGCGCCACGCCGGCCTGCTCGAGGGGACGCGCGGCGAGTACCGGCTCCACGTGCCGGCGCTCCGCGACCGCGCCGAAGCGATCGACTAGCACGGCCTCCGGGCGGCGCGGGCGCGGGGGTCGGGCCGCGCAGGCGCCGCCGCCTGGGCCGCGGCCGACCGTTCCACGGGCGCCGTCGAACCGTGGTGTGGCATTACGAAGTGCGTCCTGGACGCGCTTTCTCGGCGCGGGCCAAGGGCGCGTCGCAGACCCCGAACCGGGCGAGGCGTCACCAATCCGGGGTCCGAACCCGTGCTATCGTTCCGGGGGAAAAGACCCGTCACCCACGTATGTGCGACGCGCTACGGTTGCGGGTGACGAACCTGCGTCGCGCGCTCGCCGGGCCCGAACGAGGCGCCCCGCGATCCGCTCGACCCTCCGCACGTCGTCGATTCCGTTCAACCGAGGAGGTTGACGCATGTACCGAGGCAGAGAAGGACAGTGGGCCTTCGTGCTCCACCGCCTGTCGGGCGTGGCGCTCGCGCTCTACCTGCTGCTCCACGTCATCGACATCAGTCTGGTGATGTACGGACCCGACGGCCCGTTCAACGCCTTCCTGGCCTTCTACCACCAGTGGCCGTTCCGCATCGGCTTGGTCCTCGTGATGGCTGCGGTCGTGTACCACGCGTTCAACGGGCTGCGCATCATCCTGATGGACTTCACCTCGTGGGGGACCAAATACCAGCGGGCCCTCTGGTACGGCGCCCTCGTCGCCACCACGGCGGTCGGGATTCCGGTGCTCGTCAAGGTCCTCCCCGAGATCTTCGCGGGGGCCTGAGCCATGGCCGTCAAACCGCGCACGCTCCAAGAAGCCCGCGCCACGAGCAGCACCAGTGGCGAACTCGTCTGGTGGGTGTTCATGCGGGTCAGCGGCCTGCTGCTGATCTTCCTGACGTTCGGGCACCTGTTCTTCAACAACATCGCCTTCAACGCCGGCGAGATCGACTACGCCTACGTGGCCGAACGGCTCAGCCAACCGCTGGTCAAGGTGTACGACTCGTTCCTGCTGACCTTCGCCATGCTCCACGGCGTCAACGGCCTGCGCTACTCGATCGAGGACTACATCCAGCGCCCCGGTCGGCGCTTCTGGGCCAAGGCGATCCTGTTCACCATCGCCGGGATCATCCTGGTCCTCGGCGTCATGACGCTGTGGGCCTTCAGCTTCGACGAAATGGGCGACGCCGTTCGCGCGCTGGGCGCCGAGTGAGCCCTGCCTCCGGCCCGACACCAAGGAGATCCGACCCCCGATGAACACCGCACACAAGTACGACGTCCTCGTCGTCGGCGCCGGCGGCGCCGGCCTGATGGCGGCGCGCTACGCGGCGCAGAACCCGAACGTCTCGGTCGCCGTCGTCAGCAAGCTGTACCCGACCCGCTCGCACACCGGCGCCGCCCAGGGCGGCGTGGGTGCCGCGCTCGGGAACATCAGCGAGGACCACCCCGAGTGGCACGCCTTCGACACGATCAAGGGCGGCGACTACCTCGCCGACCAGGACGTGGCCGAGGCGTTCTCCTACGAAGTGATCGAGGCGGTCTACGAGCTCGAGCACATGGGCCTGCCCTTCAGCCGCACGCCCGAGGGCCGCATCGCCCAACGCAAGTTCGGCGGCCACACCCGCGAGTTCGGCAAGAGCGCGGTCGAGCGCGCCTGCTACGCGGCCGACCGCACCGGCCACATGATCCTGCAGACGCTCTACCAGCAGTCGATCAAGGACAACGTCACCTTCTTCAACGAGTTCCACGTGCTCGACGTCCTGCTCGAGGGCGGCGAGTGCCGCGGCGTGGTCGCCTACGAACTCGCGACCGGCGAGCTCCACACCTTCCTGGCCAAGTCCACCATCATCGCCACCGGCGGCAACGGCCGCATGTTCAAGGTCACCTCGAACGCGCACGCGCTCACCGGGGACCTGATGAGCGTCGTCTACCGCCGCGGCATCCCGATCGAGGATCCGGAGTTCTACCAGTTCCACCCCACCGGCCTCTACAAGATCGGCGTGCTCCTCACCGAGGGCGCCCGCGGCGAAGGC
>CBDUCW010000022.1:0-14413 GCA_965365745.1 uncultured Trueperaceae bacterium | reverse complement strand
GGCCAAGCTCTACGACCTGATCTGGAAGCGCACGGTCGCGACCCAGATGGCCGAGGCGCGGCTCGAGTTCGTCACCGCACGTATCGAGGTGGAGACCGCACAGGGCACCGCCTCGTTCCGGGCCTCGGGGCGCCGCGTGCTCTTCCCCGGCTTCTTCCGCGCCTACGTCGAAGGCAGCGACGATCCCGACGCGGCCCTCGACGACCGCGACCAGCCGTTGCCGCAGCTCAGCGAGGGCGAAGCGCTGACCGCGCGTTCCGTCGAGCCCGTTGGGCACGAGACCAAGCCGCCCGCGCGCTTCACCGAAGCGAGCCTCGTGAAGATGCTCGAGCAGGAAGGCATCGGCCGCCCGAGCACCTACGCGAGCATCCTCGAGACCATCCAGAATCGCGGCTACGTGCGCAAGTCGGGGAGCCAGCTGGCTCCGACCTTCACCGCCTTCGCGACGAACAACCTGCTCGAGCGCGAATTCCGCAACCTCGTCGACACCGAGTTCACCGCGCACATGGAGGCCTCGCTCGACGACATCGCCTCCGGGGAGCTCGAGGCCACGCCCTACCTGCGCAACTTCTACTCGGGCGACGACGGGATCGAAACCCGCGTCGAGCACGCTCTCGACGCCGTCGACCCGCGCGAGATCAGCACGATCGACAACCCGCGCTGGGAACCCTACGTCGTGCGCGTCGGACGCTACGGCCCCTACGTCGAAGGCGAGGTGGACGGCGAGCGGGTGACCACGTCCCTCCCCGAGGAGGCGGCCCCGGCCGACCTGGACCGCGACGACCTCGAGCGCTTCGTGACGCAGGCGGCGCGCGGCGACGAGCCGATCGGCACCGAACCGGAATCCGGCATGGACATGTTCGTCAAGCGCGGCCCCTACGGCCCGTACCTCCAGCTCGGCCCCGACGATCAGGACGGCAAGCCCAAGCGCGTCTCGATCCCCAAGTCGATGGATCCGGGGCAGATCCGGGCCGATACGGCCGCCGATCTCCTGGCCCTTCCCCGCGATCTCGGCACCCACCCGGAGTCGAACGACGCGGTGCAGGCCGGCATCGGCCGGTACGGCCCCTACGTGCGTCACCAGCGCACGTACGCGAGCCTGAAGGACAGCGACGACGTGCTCTCCGTCGACCTGCCACGGGCGCTCGAGCTCATCGCCGAGAAGGCCAAACGGCGCGGTCCGCTCAAGGTGCTCGGCAAGCATCCCGAGAGCGGCAAGGACATCGAGCTGCGCGACGGGCGCTACGGACCGTACGTCAAGCACGGCAAGACGAACGCCAGCCTCAAGAAGGACCAGGATCCCGAAACGATCTCGGTGGAGGCGGCGCTCGAGCTGCTGGCCGAACGCGAGGCCAAACAGGCGGCCCGCGGCGGCGGCACGCGCAAGGCGGCGAGCACGGGGACGAGCAAGCGGTCCTCGCGCAAGAAGCGCGCCTCGAAGCCCAAGCGCCCGAAGGCCACGCCCACGGACCTGCAGCCCTTCCTCGGCGAACTCGACGAGGACGTGCGCGAGGTCGTGGTGCGGCTCGAGGGGATGAACGGCACCGAACAGCGACCGCTCGTCGAGGTCGCGGACGAGCTCGGCCTGGCCGAAGAGGACGTGAAGGCCAAGCACAAGCGCGGGATGTTCAAGCTGCGCATGGCCTTCGGCAAGGCCCGCAAGACCGACGGCTGATGCCGCGGCGACCGAGCCGCGCCCGCAGGGCCGGCGATCGGTGAGCGAACGGTGAGCGACGCCGGCCCCGCGGACGTGGGGCAGCCCATCGATCTCGGCAGCCTGGCCCGCGGCGCCGACGGCGCCGTCCCGGTCCCCGGGACCGCGCTCCGCGTGCTCGGGGTCCGTCGCCGGACGCCGGTCGACGCGGGGGGCGCGGACACGGCAGGGGTGTGGATGGCGCTTCTCGACGGGCACCTCCTCGTCGATCTCCCCTTCGGCGACTTCCGCGAGCTGCTCCCGGGCCAGGCCCTCGAGATCCCCGGCGGCGTCGAGGCCACGCTCGATCCGGTGGAACCGTCGGTGGTGTTGATCGGAAGGAGCGATCGAGCCCGCACCGCCCCCGCGAGCGACGTATCCTGAGCCTCGATGCACGCGCCCCGATCCAACGCCCTCCCGCGGGCGTCGACCGCATGAGCCGCTACGCGGTCAGCGACGGCATCGTCATCCGCCGCACCAAGCTGCCGAGCGGCGACCTGGTCGCCACCCTGCTGTCCGAGCACGGCAAGTGGCGCGGCGTGGCCCGCAAGGGGACGCTGCCGGGTGGGAACATCGGACGGCTCAGCCTCTTCCACGACGTGACCGTGCAGCACTACCGGCGGCGCGAGGACGACCTTCCGGTCTTCGTCCAGGTGCAGCTCAACGGCGCCCTGCCGCGGCTGAGCGACCCCGCGGTGTACCCGTACGCGCACCTGCTCGCCGAGCTCGCCGATCAGCTGACGGTCGACGTGCACATCGGCGAACCGCTGTACGCCTACCTCGCGTCCGGCCTGCGCGGCCTTGCGCAGCACGACGACCCTGAAGCGGTGGCGCTCGCCTACGCATGGGGCCTGTTGCGGCAGGCGGGGCTCGCCCCCGAGACCGGTCGCTGCGCCCGCTGCGGCGCGGCTGGCCCCTTGGTGGCCTTCGACGTGGCCGCCGGCGGAACCGTCTGCGCCGACTGCGGCGACCGCGGCGGCGGTCTCCGCCTCGACCCGGAAGAACTCCTGGCGCTGCAGCGGCTCACGCAACCGTCGCTGCGGCGAGCGTTGGCGATCGACGCGTCCCCGTCGACGCGCGCACTCCAGTGGCGCGCGCTCGACCGGCACCTCGCGTTCCACGTCGGATCGCTCCGATCGGCACGGCACCTGCCCGAGCTCCGCTCCACGTCGCCGGAATCGTGAATCCGCTGTTCGTGGGGGCCGGCGTGCTCCTCACCGGCTACGTGCTCGGATCGATCCCCAGCGCCGCCCTGATCGCACGCGCGCGGGGTCGGAGCATCTTTCGCCTCGGGTCCGGCAACATGGGCGCCATGAACGCGTTGCGCAACCTGGGAGCAGGCCCCGGACTCGTCGTGTTCGCGCTCGACGTAGGCAAGGGCGCCGCCGCCGCGTGGCTCGGAAGCGTGGCCGGGGGGCCCGCCGGCGGCTTGGCGGCCGGCGCCGCGGCCGTGGCCGGCCACGCCGTGTCCCCCTGGGTCGGGGGTCGAGGCGGCAAGGCGCTGGCGACGACCTTCGGCGCGGGGCTCCCCCTCTACCCCGTCGGCGCCGTGGCCGGCGGGGTCGTGCTCCTGCTCATGTACCTCCTCGTACGTCGCGCCACGCCCGCCGCCCTCGCGGCGCTCGCGGTCTACCCGCTCGTCGCCGCGGCTGCGCACGCCTTCGCGGGCGGACGCACGCCCGACGCCGTGGCCGTCGCTGCCGGCGTGGCCGCGATCGCCGTGATCTCCGGCGCCCGGCACGTCGTCGCCCTGCGGCGGGAGCGCTACTGATCGCGGAGCCAGGGCTCCGGCTCGGCGCCCACCAGACGCGCCCGTACCTCTCCGACGAGGAACAGGCTCCCGGCCACGAGCACGAGGCCGCCTTCCTCGGTGCGGTCGAGCGCGGCATCGAGGGCGGCGTCGGGCGTGTCGACGAGCGCCACCTCCGCGGCGGGGGCGACGGCGGTCACAACGTCGAGGAGCTCGGCAGCCGGACGCCCCCGCCGGGAGCGGGCGGCCCGGGTGACGATCGTCCAGGCGGCGACCGGCGCGAGGGCGCGCACCACGCCCTCGGCGTCCTTGTTGGCCGAGAGGCCCAGCACGAGGCCCACCGGCGCTGCGCCCAAGGCGCGAAGGCTCGAGGCGAGCGCTTCGGCGGCATCCGGGTTGTGCGCCCCGTCGAGCACCACGCGTCGGTTCGCGACGCGGAGAACCTCGAGCCGGCCCGGCCACGTCACGGTGGGCACGATGCGGGCGATGCGCTCCGCGTCGACGCCGAGTCGCTGTGCGGCCGCGATCGCCACCGCGGCGTTGCGGGCTTGGTGCGGACCCACCAGCGCGGTGCGCGTCTCCACTCGCCCGAGCGGCGTCTCGACGACGACGTCGCTCCCGTCCCAGCCTCGCGCGTGCGACGTCACGTCGATCTCGAAGCCCACGCGCCACAGCGAAGCTCCGCGTCGTTCGGCCTCCTCCTCGAGGGCGGTCCGTGCGGCGCCGCGGGCGCCGGTCACCGCGGGCCGCCCCGCCCGAAGGATGCCGGCCTTGTCGCGCGCGATCGTCTCGACGTCGCCGCCGAGCACGCCCACGTGGTCCAAGGCCACGTGGGTGATCGCCGAGAGCACCGGCTCGAGTGCATTCGTGCAATCCCAGGTGCCGCCGACCCCGACCTCGAACACCGCCCGCTGCACTCCGGCATCGGCGAACAGCTTGCAGGCGAGCGCCGTCGCGATCTCGAAGAACGTGGCCCCGCTGCGCTCCGCCGCCGGCCGCAGCGCAACGAGCGCCTCGTGCAGCAGGGCCGCCTCGACCGGGCGGCCGTCGATCACGAATCGCTCGCGCACGTCCACGAGGTGCGGACTCACGAAACGGGCGGACGGGCCCTCCGATCCCAGCAGCGCCGCCAGCAGCGCCGTGACGCTCCCCTTCCCGTTGGTGCCGCCCACGAGGACCGCATCGAAGGCGGTGTGGGGATCGCCCATATCAGCGAGCAGCGCACGCACCCGATCGAGCCCGGGCCCCATCCCCAGGCGCTGCCGACCGAACCACCAGTCCAGCAGCGACCCCTCGGGGGGCGGCGACGGCAGCGTCACGTCGCCGCGTCGGCGCGCTGGAGCCGCGCCGCCTCGGCGTCGTCGCCTGGGTCGTGGTGCCGCGCCACGAGCTCCGCGACCCGCGGGCGGCCCCCGGCCTCGCGGATCATGGCGGCGCCGTAGACCGGATGGTGCCAGCGCGTCTGCCGGGCCCGCGCAAGCCCGCGAAGGCGGAGCTTCGGGTGGGGCGGCCGCCCCGGTGCGAGGTGCACGATCACGCGCAGCCACGGGTTGAAGGGGTCGCGCCGCTTGCCGACGTCGTGGAGCCACGCGGCGGCCAGCAGCTCCGCGCCGGCTGGCTCGTCCGCGCCGCGCAGCCTCCGCGCCACCGCGCTCGCATGGGCGCGTTCGCGACGATCGAGCGACCGGTAGAGCGCGTACTCCTCGGGCTCGAGCTCGTCCGCGGCGCGTTCGTCGTCGGGCCGGGCGAGCGCGGGAACGAAGGCCTGCACGGTGCGGCGCAGGGCGAACCCGAGCCAGACGAGGGGGGGACGGCGGGACGTCACGGCGGCGAGTCTACCGAACCGCTCCGTCCCCGGCGCGGCCGCGGCCGACGCGCGGTGGACGCATCCTCGGCGGCTCCCATCCCGATGCGACGCACGCCGCGTGCGGAGCGCTTGGGTATGCTCCGTACGACATGATGCCGCTCGCTCCGCACGCACCGTCGCCCGCCCCCTCGCCCGCTGCTCCCCCGGCCGCTCGGCCGCGTCCGATGCCGCAGCGCCGATCGTCCTCCGCTCGGGTCGCGGGCGGATCGCAACGCTTCGCTCTGGTTCGGCTGCTTGCCGCCACGCTCGTCGCGCTCGCCGCGACCCTCGGCTCGCTGGCAACGGCGCAGGGCGTCAACGACGGAGCCTCGCCGGCCGTTCCGCCCCGCGTCACCGACCTCCGCGGCGACGACCCGGCCGAGCTGGCCGACCGGGCGGTGCGCCGGTGGCTCGACTCGGCCAACGACGCGGTGACCCTGCGGTCGCTCGCCAGCGATCCCGAAGCCTTCTGCCGCGAACTTCCCGCCCTGTTCGCGGCGCCGCCGACGATGGGCGACACGCAGGTCAACTACGACGACCGGCAGGAGCGCACGGTCGACCCGGCTGCCGTGCCCGAGGGCGTCGAGCGTCGCCGCTTCACGTACAGCGCGTCGACCGGCGACCTGTTGCAGGTGGTCGAGGTCGTGGTCGAGCGCAGCGACGGCGACGAGGCGTGGCGCCCGGTGAGCGTCGGCTTCTTCGAGCCCGCCGGGACCGGCGGTAGGGCCTGGCTGCGCAGCGCGTTCTCGGCCGGCATGTTCATCGCCTTCAGCGTGCTCGTGCTGCTCGACCTCGTGCGCGGAGGGCGGATCCGCCAATGGCTCCAGGACGGGCGCGCCGTGCTTCGCGACCACCGCGGCATCGTCACGGTCACGTTGGTTCTGCTCTACGGGATCTTCGCGCTGGGGGTCGCCGCGGGCGCCGCCCTTCCCGCGAGCTGCGCCGACGCGGTGCAGACCATCCTCGAGACCGCGCTCGCCGACGTCGGGGCCACGCAGGCGGTCGCGTCCGGGAACATCGCCACGGCCGCCACCGTGATCTTCTTCCAGAACTTCATCGTGGTGACCGTATCGGTGCTGTTCGGGGCCTCGCTGCTCTTCGGATTGCCCGCCTACCTGATCGCGGCGCTGTCGTTCTTCGTCCAGGCCGTGCCCTTCGGGCTCCTCGGCGGCGGCACGGCCGACCCGATCGGACTGGTCCTCGTCGGGATCCTGCTCCTGCTCGAGTTGACGGCCTACTTCCTCGTCGTCGCCGGCGGCGGCATGTTCCTCGCCGGCATCCTGCGCGGCGGCTTCCGGGCCGTCCCCGAGGCCTTCCGAAGCCTGGCGCTGATGCTTCCGATCGCCGGCATGCTGCTGCTGATCGGGGCGTGGTACGAAGCGATCGTCCTGCTGCTCGGCAGCTAGCGACGCGGACGGGTGCGACGAAGCCCGCCCCTTCCGCTCCGTTCAGAAGATCAGGTTGCCCGGTCGCACGCCGACGGTGATCGTGGCTGCGTCGAAATCGAGGGCCTCGAGCCGGCCAGGATCGCCGTCGGTCGCGATCCGCACGCGCACGGCACCTCCGGCGAGGAGCGCCGCGGCCGCGTCGTCGAGTTGGGTCGGGGTGGGCTCGAGCGTCAGCGAAATCGACGTGGGCACGCCCTCGGGCACGACCGCGGTGTCCTCGACGGTGACCACGGGCGTGGACGCCGGGCCCGGAGTGCCCTCCTCGAACACTTCGAGCGTCACCGTGACCGACGCGTCGCGCGTGCCCGCCAGCTGGTAGGTGTACGTCGCCATGCCCGCGACGTCGACGGAGAGACGGGTCAGTTGCGCCCCGACGTCCGAGGGGAGGGCGAGATCGGCGAGGCTCACGCCTTCGTCGGAAGGAAGAAGGATGTCGACCACCGTCGGCACCGGGATCGGCCCCTCCCCTTCGAGCACCGACGCGACGTTCACGGACACGACGAACTCGGTGGTCGCCGAACACGCCACGAGCACGGGGAGCAGAAGCGCGATTCCCATCGCGAGGGCGAGCCCGCGCAGCGTGCGCGACGGGCGTCGACCGGAGCGGAGAGCGGTCATGGGTTCCTCCAGGATTCGCATCAGAAACGCAACGCGACCCCGGCCGACAGTCCGAAGGCGGGGTCGAGGGTGAGGGTCGAACGGAACGTGTGCAGGGCCAGATCGAGCCCGAAGCCGGCGAGCTCGACGCCGGTCCCGACGCCGGCGACGAAGCCGTCGTCGTACCCGATGCCGGCCCGCGCCGCGGCTCCGACCGGGCCCAGCCCGAAGCGGAGCTCGGCGCCGGCGTGGGCGGCGGCGGTGGCGAAGTCGGTGGCGAGGTCGGCGGCAACGAGGAAGCCGTCGATGCCGGGGAGACCGAGCGCGACGGCGTCGAGCTCGACGGCCCCGTGCACGAACACGCCGACGTCGTCCAGGACGATCGTGCGTGTCGCGCTCACCGGCCCGGTCGCGCTGCCGCTCGCCTCGGTGCCGCTCCAGCCGCGCTCGGTGCCCTCCCAGACCGCGACGCGGGCTCCGTTGACGGCCGCCCCGACGAGTGCGGTCCCTCCGCCGTCGAGCGCGATCCGCGCGGCGACGCCGAGGTCGGCGCCGACGCCGTAGCCGAGGCCGGTGCCGCTGAGCCCCGATTCGAACGCCGAGGCCTCGTAGGTGTAGGTGGGTTCGTTCGTGTCGGGATCGACCGTGGCCTCGAGGGTCGCCGTGCCCTCGGCGCGGACCAGACCCAGGAACGGGCTGACCCGCCCGCCCACGAACAGGGCATCGCCGCGCGATCCGGGGAGCGCCAGCGGAACGGCTCCCGACAGGTCGAAGGCGATCCCGGCCTCGGCGACCCCGGATGCGCTCACGCGCACCGCGTCGGCGCCGGAGGCCAGCGCGTCGGCGAGGCCGTCCCCGGTGGCCGATGCCTCCCACATCGCGTAGGGCCGCGCTGCGACCGAGAACGCTCCGAACGACCCGCCCAGCGGGAGGTCGAGCCGTTGGCCGAGACGAACGGTCGGCGACGCGAAGAGCGCCAGGCGCGATCCGCCCTCGAGGTCGAGCGTGATCCGCGGCGGCCCTCCGTCGACCGTCTCGACGTCGATCCGCACGATCTTCGGGCTGGTGGCCGGTGCGAACAGGTACGTGAACGGATGCAGGCCGCGGTCGAGCGCGGTCAGCGGATCGAAGACGTCCGATGTCGGATCGACCCGAGCGTCGGTCCCGAGGGCCAGCAAGCCGATCGGAAGCGGGATCTCGGCGCTGCCCTCGAGCCCGCTGGCGGCCGCGAGCGCCGGGTTCGGTGCGTCGAGACCCAACCGGACCCCGCCCATGCCGAGCGAGCGGGCCGATTGCGCGGCCGCGGTCGCGGTCAGAACGGCCAGGAACGTCGCGGCCAGCACGGCCGCGAGGGACGAACGCGGGCGGCGCGCAGGCCTCGTTCGCCGGAGGCGCGCGGTAGCCGGTCGTGTGCGCCGCCCGGCGCGCGGACGGTGAGGATCGGAGGGTGCCATGAGCCGACGCTACCGAGGCGTGTCGCCGGCCGCCGCGAAAATCCCCGCGTCCTGCCGAGGGCGCGGCTCAGACCGCAGCGAGCGACTCGGCGACGAGCGGTGCGACGTCGAGCAGGCTCGTGGCGTCCGCGGCCCGCGCGGCGCCGGGCCCGCGCACCAGCAGCGGAACCGGCATGCGCGTGTGCGTCCCGACGCCTGCGTCCTCGAGGTTGCCGTGGTCGGAGGTCACCACCACAGTGGTGCTCGCATCGGCGGCCGACCATACGCCGGCGAGGAAGGCGTCGAGCGCCTCGACCACCTCGACGGCCGCAGCGAGGTCGGCGCGGTGCCCCACCCGGTCGCTCAGCCAGAAGTCGAAGAAGGTGAAGCGGGCTTCGCCGGCGAGTCCGGCGAGGAGTTCGCCGGCCGCACGGGGGCTGTGCTCGGGGAGCGCGCCGTCGAGCGTTCGAAAGTGCGCTCCTGTCAGATCGGCCGCGACCGCACCCCCCTCGCGGTACCGCTCGAGATCGGGCAGGCCGATGCCGGCGGCCTGCGCCGCGTAGACGGGGGCGTTGCGGCGCATGCGGCCGCGCTCGATCGCCGCGAAGTAGCCGGGCGGGTAGGCGTTGGCCAGCCGCGCGGGTCCGTGCCGGTGGAAGAGCGTGTCGTCATCGAGCGCCCGCCGCAGCGTGGGGCCGGGCCAGGGACCGTAGTGCCCGTCCATCAGGTCGGCGCCGTTGCGGCCGGTGAGCAGCGTGGTCTGACCCGTTGCCGATTGGGGCAGTCCGTCCCAGCCGAGCGTCGCGTCGAGGGGAACGAAGCGCCAGGGAACCGGCGCGGTCCCCTCGGTCACGCGGGCGCCGTCGGCGACGAAGGGGCCGCCCAGGAGGTCGCGAAGGAACGGTGTGGAGCCGGCCGCGAAGGGGTTGCGGTCTGGGTCGTCGGCGCCGAGCCCCACGCCGTCGAGGAACACGAACAGCACGCGCGCTCGGCGCGTCGGCGCGAGCGGGATGCCGTTGCGCCCCGGCGCCTCCGCGCCCGCCGAGGTCGCGCTCATCCCACCCCGACGGCGTCCTTGACGCGCTGGAGCACCGGGGCCGCGATCGCTCGTGCCTGCTCCGCCCCCTGCTCGAGCAGGGCGTCGAGCTCCGAGGGGTCGTCCGCGAAGGCCGCGTAGCGCTCGCGCACCGGCGTGATGCCGTCCATGACCGCGCCGAACACGGCCTTCTTGAGGTCGCCGTAGCCGGCGCCCTCGAAGTGCGCGTCCGCGGCGGCTGCGTCGGCGCCGGTGAAGGTCATCCAGATGTCGAGCAGGTTGCGGACGCCGGGCGAAGCGTGCTCGTAGCGGGTCTCGCGTTCGGAGTCGGTCACCGCCGACATGATCGCCTTGCGGATGGTCGCCTCGTCGTCCAGCAGGTTCACGGCGTGCCCGCCGCGCACGTCGGCGAGGCTCTTCGACATCTTCACGCTCGGATCGTCGAGGCCCATGATGCGGGCGCCCACCTCGGGGACGTGCGCCTTGGGCAGCTCGAAGACGTCGCCGAACAGGTTGTTGAAGCGCTGCGCGATGTCGCGGGTCAGCTCGATGTGCTGCACCTGGTCCTCGCCCACGGGCACGATGTCGGTGTCGTAGAGCAGGATGTCGGCGGCCTGCAGCACGGGGTAGTCGAGCAGCCCCGTCGACACGCTCTCGCGCCCCTCCCCCTTGGCCTTGAACTGCGTCATGCGGTAGAGCCAGCCCAGCGGCGTGGTGCAGTTGAGGATCCAGGTGAGCTCGGCGTGCTCGTGCAGGTGCGATTGCACGAACACGACGTTCGCCTCGGGGTCGAGCCCGGCCGCGAAGTAGAGCGCCGCGAGATCGCGCGAGCGCTGGCGGAGCTCGCGCGGGTCGACGCTCTCGGGGATCGTGATCGCGTGCAGGTCGACGATGCAGAACACGGATTCGCGTTCGTACTGCGCGTCGACCCACTGCTTGAGCGCGCCGAGGTAGTTGCCGATGTGCAGGCGCCCGGTCGGCTGGGCGCCGCTGAAGACGCGCGGGCGCTCGGTGGGGTCGGTGTCGCCGGGTGCGTCCGCGTCGGGAGCGCCGTTCGGCTCCGCGTCGGAGGGGGAGGTTCGAGGCATGGCGCCGAGTATAGCCCGGGCCTCCGGAGCCTCCCCGTCGGGTCGGGGACGCGCCTCAGGGCCGGTCGAGCTGCACGACCCGGCTTCCCAGCCGGGGGATCTCGACGACGCCTGCGAGCGCCTCGCCCGTGAGGAGGTCGGTTCCGCCGACGCCGACGAGCGCTGCGAGGTCGAGTTCCTGGGCCCGGGTGCCGAAGTTGAGCGCGACGAGCAGGCGCTCGCCGGACCCATCGCGGGCCTCGCGGATGGTCACGAGCAGCGCACTCGTGCCGGCATCGAGCACCTCGAGCGATCCGGTGTCGAGCGCGGGGTGCGTTTCGCGCAGCGCGATGAGGCGCCGGTAGTGCTCGAGAAGGCTGTCGGGATCGCCGGCCTGCGCCGCCACCGGGATCGACGGATCGTCGCTGCTGACCCCTGTCCACGGCACCGCGGCGCTGAAGCCGTGCCCCGGCGCGGCGGTCCACAGCATCGGCGTGCGCTTGGCGGGGTCGCCGTCGCCGGCCCCGTTCGGCATCCCGATCTCCTCGCCGTAGTAGACGAAGGGCACGCCCGGCGCGGTCAGGTAGGCCGAGGCGGCGAGCTTGAGCCGCGGTACGTCGCGCCGCAACAACGAGAGCGTCGTGGCCGGGCGCACCTGGTCGTGGTTGCTCACGAAGGTCGCCCGGCGGGCGTCGGCCGGGTAGAGCCGGGCGTCCTGCCGGAGCGCCTGGGCGACATCGATCGCGTTGCGCCCCTGGATGCTCGCCAGAATCGCCGAGAACAGCGGGTAGTTGAAGCTCAGATCGAGATCGGACGTCTCGTGGTACCGCACGATGCTCGGGGTCGGCGTCCACGTCTCCCCCACCAGGAAGCCGCCGAGCTCGCGGACGGCCGCGTCGAAGTCGCGCACCCAGGCGTAGGTCTCCGGGGTGTTCTCGGTGGCGCCGTCGGCCTCGACGATGTGCTTGATCGCGTCGACCCGGAAGCCGTCCACCCCCTGCTCGATCCAGAACGCCGCGACGCGGAGCATCTCCTCGGTGACCTCGGGATTCGTGTGGTTGAGGTCGGGCATCCCGCTCCAGAACAGGCCGAGGTAGTAGCCGTCGCCGGCCGGCGACGCGTGCCAGGTCGGGCCGCCGGAGGGCCCGCGCCAGTCGAGCCTCGTGTCGGACCACAGGTACCAGTCGCGCCGCTCGGCGTCGCCGGCGGCGGCGGCCACGAACCACGGGTGCCGCACGCTCGTGTGGTTCACCACCAGATCGAGCAGCACGTCGATGCCGAGCGCTTCGGCCTCGGCCGCCAGGGTGCGGAGGTCGTCGAGCGTTCCGTAGTCGCGATTGACCGCCGTGTAGTCGGTGACGTCGTAGCCGTGGTAGCTGGGGCTGGGGTGGATGGGCATCAGCCAGATGCCGTCGATCCCGAGCTCGGCGAGGTACGGCAGGCGCTCGGTGACGCCCGCGAGGTCGCCGACGCCATCGCCGTCGCTGTCCTGGAAGCTGCGCACGAAGATCTCGTAGTAGACGTCGCCGGGCGCGGGCTGGGCGGCGGCCGACGCCAGCGTGGCCACCGCAGCGGCCGCCAGCAGGACCGCTGCGGCCCGCCGGACCGCGCACCGCCGCGTGCCGGCGCGCAGCCTCGCCGACCGCTGCCTCACGGAAGGACCCGGCCCACCCAGGCCACGGGATCGGTGGGCGCCTCGCCCACGCGCATCTCCCAGTGCAGGTGCGGCCCCGTCGACAGGCCGGTCGAGCCGACCGTGCCGATCGCGTCGCCCCGCGCTACGCGATCGCCCACCGCGACGTCGACGGAGGCGAGGTGGAAGTAGTGGCTGAACACCCCCGCGCCGTGGTCGACGGCGATCCACCCGCCCTTGATCGGGAAGGCGTCGGCGATCCGCACGATCCCCTCGTTGGTGGCGACGACGGGCGTACCGGTCGGAGCGGCGATGTCTTCGCCCTGGTGGTAGGAGACGGGCCCTCCGGGGGCGTAGCGCCGGGCGGCGCCGAACCCCGAGGTGCCCCGGCCGTCGATGGGCGTGACGAAGGCCCGGCTCCACAGCGGCGACGGCGCGCCTTCGGCTCGCGCCGCGGCGAGGGTGTGGGCCTCGAGCTGGCGCGCCGCCGGGGTGACCAGCGCCAGCGTGCCGGGTTCGAGCGACAGGGTTTCGACCGCCGACGTCGAGCCCTCGACGGCGATCGGCGCCTCGGCGCCCACGCGCTGGCCGATCTCGTCGGTCAGCTCCACGTAGAGCGTCGTGACCCCAGGGGCGGCGTCCAGCGGTACGGCGGTCAGCGCCCACACCCGGCCCGCGAGCGCCCGCAGCGGATCGGGATCGCCCGATGGGAGGGGGACGGCGAGGGGCTCGAGCACGTCGTCGCCGAGCCGGATCGTGAGGGACGCGATCGGCGCCTCGGAGCGCCAGTCGAGCTCCACCCCGAGCGGAGCGCCGGGCGAGGTGCGGTCGCGGACGCGCAGCTCGGCGACGGGCGCGGGCACGCCGTGGACGACGAGCTCCTGACGGGTCGCGTTCCCGGCCGCGTCGGTGGCGGTGACGACGAGCGGCACGCGCCCGGGCGCAGCGAGGAGGTTGAGGCGCAGCTGGTCGTCGACGCGCTGGACCATCAGCGAACCGTAGACGACGTCGAAGGTCACCGGTTCGCTGGCGCTGATCGCGACGTCGAGCGGTGCGCCCGCGGGCACGCGGTCGATCGCCTCGATGAACAGCCCCGGAGGCGTGACGTCGCGTCCGACCTGCGAGAGCCCGAGGCCGAGCAGCAGCGCGAGCGGAAGCGCGACGACGAGCGCGCGACGCACCCGCTAGCCCTCCTGGCTGGTCACGAACGGGAGGTTGCGCAGGCGGTGCCCGACGTCGAGGCCGTAGCCGTAGACGTAGGCGTCGTCGATCTCGAAGCCGAGGTAGTGCACCGGGACGTCGACCTGCCGGCGCGACGGCTTGCTGAGCAGGGTGCACACCTTGACCGAGAGCGGGCCGCGGCCTTCGAGGTAGTGGAGCAGGTACTGCATCGTCAGTCCGGTGTCGACGATGTCTTCGACGATGACCACGTGCTTGTTCTTGAGGCTGCTGTCGAGGTCCTTCACCAACCGCACTTCGCCCGACGTTTCGGTGCGGCTGCCGTAGCTCGACACCGAGAGGAAGTCGACCGTGAGCGGCGCGTCGATCGCCCGCACGAGGTCCGCCATGAAGATGAACGCCCCGTTGAGCACGCAGACGAGGTGCAGCGGCTCCCCGGCGTGATCGGCGCGGATCGTCTCGCCGAGTTCGCGCACGCGCTCGTCGATCTCGCGCTGCGAGATCTGCACGCTTCCGGCCCCGGGTTCGAAGATCGTGTCGGGGTGATCGGGCTCGGGGGGGATCATGCGGAACCTCTCGGGTGGGAGGACGTCGGTCCGGGGGACGCAGGGGCTCGGCGCGGAGGGGCGAGGCGACGGGCCGTGACGGCCGGCTCGTGTGAACGCGGCGTGCGCCCACCGGGATCGGGGAACTGGACCGTGTCCTCGGCGGTGGCGTCGTCGCCGGTTCCG
>CBDUCW010000021.1:0-14469 GCA_965365745.1 uncultured Trueperaceae bacterium | reverse complement strand
CCCGGCGGCGCCATCGCCCGAGGCGGCGCCCGGAGGGTCGTCGGCGTCGGTCTCGAGCCGTTCCACACTTCGGTGCAGGCTGCGCAGACGGCCCTGCACCTCGGCGAGCTCTTCGTCGAGGCCGCCGAGCCGTTCGAGTTCGCTCCGGACGAAGCGCGTGTAGGGCGCGATCGCACCGATCAACTTGGCGTTGGCGCGGTCGAGTTCGCGCTCGAGCTGCGCACCGATCGCGTCTTCGAGCCCGTCGCGCAGCTCCTGCATCTTCGCGTGGAGTTCGCGCTTGGCCCGCGCGCGGCGCCGAGGCAGCACGAGCAGGCTCAGCCCGGCCAACGTGATGCCCAGGCTGATGCCGGTGATGTCGAGCGCGGTCGAACTGATGAACGCCACCACCGCCGCCGACAGGCCGAGCCCCGCGACGGGGAGCAGGCCCGTCTGCAGCACCGATTGCCGCAGCTGGTCGGCGAGCCGCCGCGCCTCGGCGTCCTCGTCGTAGCGCTCCATCACCTCGTGGGCCTCGTCGCGGAGCGAGGCGATCAGGGCCTGCCGGTCGTAGTCGAAGCGGCCGCCCACCTCGCCGATCACCCGATCCTCGCCGGCGGTGCGCCGCTGGTTCACGTAGCCGACGACGTCCTCCCACAGTTGCAGCGTGCGGGTGAGGAACCAGTCCACCAGCTCGGACACCGCGGCGTCGATCTCGGCATCGGCGCCGCGGATGACCCGGGCCTCGAAGGCTTCGCGCACCCGCTCGCCCGAGAGCAGCATCACGGCGTTGCGGAGGCGGACCGTCTCGTCGAAAAACACCTCGCCGCGCCGCTCGACCTCGAGCAGCACCGTCTTGATGCGCGCGAGGTAGGCCGCCGCCTCGCGATCCATGTCGCGGCGGAACTGCTCGGTCTGCCGGTCGACCTCGTCGAGCGTGCGCCGGTCGTCGTGCAAGAGCGACAGGCGCTCGTCGATCACCGATCGGTAGGTCTCGGCGACGCGCAGCGCCACCCCCAGCGGGCTGGCGAGCTTGAGGCGCAGGCGCGAGCCGTAACGGAGCCGTTCGGCCACGTGCGCTTCGAGCCGCGGGAGGCCGCTGCCGACGGCATCGTGGCCGTCGCGCCGAGCGCGCACCGCGCTGCGGGCCGACACGCCGAAGACCGGCGGTTCGGTGTGCAGCGTCTCGCGGGCGTGGTCGCGGACGAAGGCGAGCACCTGGTCGCGATCGGCCTCGCTCTCGAGGATGTCGATCTTGTTGACGACGACGGTGATCTTGCGGCCCCACGAGGCGATCAGCTCGAGGAAGGCACGCTCGCTCTGCGTGAACGGGCGCTCGGCCGACGTCACGAACAGCACCAGATCCGCGCGCGGGAGGAAGTCCTCGGTCAGCCGCTGGTGGCGCTCGATGATCGCGTTCGTGCCCGGCGTGTCGACCAGGGCGACGTCGGCCAGCAGCGGCGCCGGGTGGTGGCGCCGCACCAGGTCGGCGTCGGCCTCGATCTCGGTCGCCGCGTCGCCGTGCGTGACGATGGTGATGCGGTCGGTGGTCGGCGTGACCCCCTCGGGCATCACCCGGTCGCCGAGCAGCGCGTTGAGCAGGCTCGACTTGCCGGCGTTGTATTCGCCGACGACCACCAGCATGAAGATGCCTTCGAGATCGGCCAGCGCGGTGCGCAGGTCGGCGAGGTGGCGCGGGTCGGCGTCGAGCCGAACCAGCAGCTCCTGCAACGCCCCGACGGCGTCGCGTTCGCGGACGAGCAGTTCGCGCCCGCGGGGGTCGAGCTTCAGGTCCATGACGTGCGAGAAGACCCGTCCTGATGCGGCTTCATGGCTGGAGCCTAGCACGCGTCTCGCACTGCGGAGTCCTGCCTTCGACGGAGTTCGGGAGGGGCCTCGAGGGGCGGAAGCGGACCGGAGGAGCCCGGCCCGGTCCGCCTGAGAAGATCCGTCTCCGACCGGCGCCCGACCGTGGGGCCGAGCCCGGACGCGCGCCCGCAGGCCGGCGCGGGGCGGTGTCGTCGACGTCTGCGTCGGGAGCGGACGGCTGGTACCTTGGCGCCATGACCCATCACGCCACGCCGACCGCGTCGACGACCGACTCCGGGCCCGTGTCCGAACGGTCCGACGCGATGACCGCGGTGCTCGATCGCTTCGCCGAACTCGACGACATCGCCCGCTCGCTCCGCCTGCTGGGGTGGGATCGTCAGACGAAGATGCCCGACGCGCATGCCGAAGCTCGCGGCTACCAGATGGCCGCGTTGTCGTCGATCCTGCACGACAAGCTCACCGATCCCGGGCTCGGCGAACTCGTCGAGGCGGCCCGCGCCGCCGGTGCCAACGGCGACGACGCGCTGCAGCTCGAGCGCGCCCAGCGCGACATCGACGAAGCCACGAAGCTGCCGCGCGAACTCGTCGCCGAGATCGCGCGCGCCTCGAGCCGCGGCCACTCGGTGTGGGTGCGGGCACGCGCGAACGACGATTTCGCCAGCTTCGCGCCCGAACTCGAGCGCATGCTCGAGCTGCGGCGACGCGAGGCCGAACACCTCGGCTGGACCGAGCACCCGTACGACGCCCTGCACGACAAGTACGAGATCGGGTCCACCACGGCACGGGTCCGCTCGGTGTTCGAACCGCTCAAGGCCGCGACCAAAGAGCTCGTCGAAGCGATTCGGGCGAGCGGGATCGAGCTGGACGACGGGCCGGTGCGGCAGCACTTCCCGGCCGACGCGCAGCGGGCCTTCGCGGCGCCCGAAGCCGCCCGCTTCGGCTACGACTTCGATCGCGGCCGGCTCGACGACACGGTCCACCCCTTCGCGAACGGGATGGGGCGCACCGACGTGCGCATCACCACCCGCTACGACGAAGAATTCCTGAACACGGCGATGTTCGGCATCTTTCACGAGGCCGGGCACGCCATGTACGAGCAGGGGCTCCGGGCCGACGACATGCGCACGCCGCTGGGGCATTCGATCAGCCTGGCGATCCACGAGAGCCAGTCGCGCATGTGGGAGAACCTCGTGGGCCGCAGCCGTCCGTTCTGGCGTGGCGCCTATCCCCGTCTGCAGGCGGCGTTCCCCGCGCAGCTCGGCGGGGTCGACCGCGACGCCTTCTACCGCGCCATCAACCGCGTCGAGCCCAGCCTGATCCGCGTCGAAGCCGACGAAGTCACCTACAACCTGCACATCATGATCCGCTTCGACCTCGAGGTCGCGCTGATCGAGGGAAGCCTCGCCGTCGCCGACCTGCCGGAAGCCTGGAACGCGGCGTACGAGGAGCTGCTCGGCGTCACCCCCACGACCGACCGCGAAGGCGTGCTCCAGGACGTGCACTGGAGCGCCGGCTCGTTCGGCTACTTCCCCACCTACGCGCTCGGCAACCTGGCCAGCGTCCAGCTGTTCGACGCGGCCGCCGACGCGATCCCCGACCTCGAGGCGAAGATCGAGACGGGCGAGTTCGCTCCGCTGCTCGGCTGGCTCAACGAGCACGTGCACGAGCCGGGCGCGCGCTACCTGCCCGACGACCTGCTCGCGCGGGCCACGGGTGCGCCGCTCACGGCCGAGCCGTACCTCGCGTACCTGCGGGGCAAGTTCGGCGAGCTGTACGGTCTGAACGACTGACCCCGTCGCCGCGCGCGTCGTGCGCGAAACACTGTGCCGGACGCGCCTTGAGGGGGCCCACCCCAACGGATACACTGGCCCGGATGCCCGTTTCCGACCCCGAACCCGCAATCCGCGCGGACGCGACCGCCCCCGGTCGGCCCGCCGCGCGTTCCGACGACGCCGCCCCGGCCGCGTCCGACGACGGATCGGCCCTGGGCCCCGAGCACCTCGCGAATCGCATCGAGGCGCTCGCGCTCGAGGCCCGCATCGTTCGGCCCGGCGTTCCCACGCCCAGCGTGCAGGCGGCGGCGCAGGCCCTCGGCGTGACCGAGGAGCGGATCGTGAAGAGCCTCGTGTTCGTCGTCGAGGGCGACACCGGTGCGCCGGATTCGGACCCCGCGCAATCCGCCGGGCCCTCGGCGGAGACCCCCGACCTCGTCCTCGCGATCGCAGCCGGGACGGGCCGCGTCGACACGGCGCGGTTGGCCGGCGCGCTCGGCGTCGATCCCGCCCGCGTGCGCCTCGCGCGCCCCGCGCAGGTCACCGCCTGGACCGGCTACGGCGTCGGCGCGATGCCCCCCTTCGGCCACCTGCGCCCCCTCCGCACCCTGATCGATGCCGTCAGCGTTCCCGCTGAGGGCGTGGTCTACGGCGGCGGCGGAAGCCGTCACGCGATGCTCGAGATCGGCGTCGACGCCCTCGAGGCCGCCACCGGCGCCCGACGCGTCGAGCTCACCCCGCCGACCTGACGTCGCGCGTCGCCCCTCGGCCGCCGGCCCGATCGCCCGGACCGGCTGCCCCCCCGCACCTTCGTGCCCCTCGGTTGGAGTTCCCCATGAGCCGTCGTTCCCCGCACGCCGAATCCACCCCCTCGATGCGCGCCGCAGAACGGCGCGGACCGGCAGGGCGCGTGCGCGCGCTCGGCCTGATCTTGCTGCTCGCCCTCGTCGGCCTCGCCTTCGCCCAGATCGGCGACGGGCCCGAGTCGCTGTACACGACGCTGGGCGTGACGCCCAACGACGCCGGCGAGCTCGAGCTCGCCGAGGGCTTCGTCGCCCGACTCGAGGTGCGTGGAGGCCTCGTCTACGTCGTGGAGGCCGAGGGAACCTTCGACGAAGCCGGACGCCAGGCCGCGGCTTCGCTCGTGGCCGCGGCCAGCGGCTTCGGCGAAGGGATCGAACAGCCCGTGCTCGACTTCCTGGCGAGCAACCTCGGCAATCTCGCCGGCAGCGGCACCTTCGAGGCCGGGGTCGAGCAGTACGTGCTCGAACTCGACATCGCCGCCGGCGACGCGCCGTACGACGGGAGCCTCCGCTTCTCGCTGCGCGAGATCGCCGACGAGGGCTTCCCCGAGCCCGCGGCCACGCTCGGTCCCGACGACGCGCGCTTCGTGATTCGCGAGTTCAGCGACTTCCAGTGCCCCTTCTGCGCGCAGTTCGCGCAGGGCACGCTGACCCAGATCAAGGACTCGCTCCTCGCCCGGGGCGACGTGCGCTTCGAGTACCACCACTTCCCGCTCCAATCGATCCACGCCAACGCGGTGCCGGCGGCCGAAGCCTCGGAGTGCGTGCTCGACGTCGCGGGCGACGAGGCCTTCTGGCAGTTCCACGACGCGCTGTTCGAGCGGCAGCGGGCCTGGCAGGGCCTCGGCGAGCCCGAAGCCTACTTCGCCCGGACCGCGTCCGAGCTCGGCGCCGACGGCGATGCGGTCAGGGCCTGCCTCGACGAGGGACGCTTCAACGCCGACGTCCTGGACGCGTACGACGCGGCCGTGGCGCTGCGCCTGACCGGCACGCCGACGGTGTTCGTCAACGGCTTCAAGGTGCAGCAGGCGCAGACTCTCGCCGCCTACGAACGACTCTTCGAGCTCGTCGACGCCTTCGGCGACGCCGCCGCCACGCCCTGACGCCCCTGTGAACGGTCCCGCACTGCTCCTGCTCGCCGTCGCCGCGCCCTTCGTCGCGGCGGCGGCGGCGCCGTGGTTGGGGCGGGCCCTCGGTCGCCGGGCCGGCTGGCTCCTGACGCTGGCCTTCGCGCCCGCGCTCGGCCTGCTGGGATGGACCGGCGCGGCGCGCGACGGCGATCCGCTCGTGGCGCCGCTCCGCTGGGTCGGCGCCATCGATCTCGATCTGACGCTTCGCGCCGACGGCTTCTCGCTCATGTTCGCGCTGCTCGTGGCCGGGATCGGCGTGCTGATCCTGATCTATGCCGCCTCGTACCTCGGCTCGAGCGAGCGGCACGGGCGCTTCTACGCCTACCTGCTCCTCTTCGGCGGGGCGATGCTCGGACTGGTGCTGAGCGACAACCTGGTCGCGCTGTTCGCGTTCTGGGAGATGACGTCGCTGAGCTCGTTCCTGCTCATCGGCTTCTGGGACGCGCGGCGCGCGTCGCAGGACGGGGCGCTGAAGGCGCTGGTGGTCACCGCGATCGGGGGCCTGGCGCTGCTCGTGGCGGTCATCCTGCTCGCCGCCGCCGGCGGCAGCTGGCTGCTCTCGGAGATCGACGTGGTGGCGCTGCAGCGCAGCCCGCTCTTCGGCTGGGCCGTCGGCCTCGCGCTCCTCGCCGCGGCGACCAAGTCGGCGCAGCTCCCCTTCCACCTGTGGCTTCCGACGGCGATGGAAGCGCCCACCCCCGTGTCGGCGTACCTCCACTCGGCCACGATGGTCAAGGCCGGCGTCATCCTCGTCGCCAAATTCGGCTTCCTGTTCGCGGGCACCGGTTTCGCCACCCTGACGATGTACCTGGGCCTGCTGACGATGTTCTGGGGTTCCTACCTGGCGCTGCGACAGACCGACCTCAAGGCGCTGCTCGCCTATTCGACCGTCAGCCAGCTCGGCATCCTGATGTCGCTCTACGGCGCCGGGGCGTCGTTCGCCGCGACGGCCCACCTCGTCAACCACGCGGCCTTCAAGGCCGCGCTGTTCATGGTGGTCGGCATCATCGACCACGAGGCCGGGAGCCGCGACCTGCGCAAGCTTTCGGGGCTGGCGCGCGTCCTGCCGGTCACCGCGGTCTTGGCGGTGCCCGCCGCCCTGTCGATGGCCGGCCTGCCGCCCTTCGGCGGGTTCATCTCGAAGGAGCTGTTCTACGAGTCGATGCTCCACGAGGGGACGCTTCCGTTCCTGATCGCGGTCGTCGGCAGCGTGATGACCTTCGCGTACTCGATCCGGTTCCTGTCGGTGTTCTGGGGACCGCTCGAAACCGAGCGCCCCGACGTCCACGAGGCCAGCCCGGCCTTCTGGAGCGCGCCGGCCGTCCTCGTCGCGGCCGTCGTCCTCTTCGGGACGGTGCCCTGGAGCAACACCGTCGCATCGTGGTTCACCGACCTCGCGGCCCCCAGCTTCGGCTACGGCAAGGAGAAGCTCTACCTGTGGCACGGGCTCACCCCGGCGCTCGGATTCTCGGTGCTCACCTGGTTCCTGGGCGCCGCGCTGTGGTTCGCCCGGGACGCCTTCCACGCCCTGCAGACCAGCCTCACGCCCGCGTGGAACGCCAACACCGTGTACTACCGGCTGCTCGGCGCCCTCGAGCACTTCGCGGCCCGCTTCACCCAGCGCACGCAGGGAGCGACCTTCGCGACCCACGTGCGGCTGCTGTTCGGCGCCGCGGCGGCGGTCGGCGGCGTCGTCGCCTACCGTGCGCTCCCCACGAGCTTCACGCCCGTGCCGCTCGAGGTGGCCATGGTCGGCGTGCTCATCGGCTCGGCGGTGGTGGGCGTGCTCATCACCAACCGGCGCCTGTACGCCCTGATCTTCATGGGGCTCGCGGGCTTCGGCTCCACGCTCGCCTTCGTCCTGCTCCAAGCCCCCGACCTGGCGCTCACCCAGCTGCTGATCGAGACCGTCACCGTCATCCTGTTCCTGGCGGTGTTCCGTTACCTCCCGCGCATGAGCCGCTACTCCCGGCCTCGCGGGCAGACGGTACTCGACGGCGCGATCGCCACCGGGGTCGCCATGACCGTGTTCACGCTGCTCGTGGCGGTGCAGACGCCGATCGCGCCACGGATCTCGGACTTCTTCCTCGAGTTCAGCAAGTCGCTCGGCGGTGGATACAACGTCGTGAACGTCATCCTGGTCGACTTCCGCGGCTACGACACGATGGGCGAGATCGCCGTGCTCGGCATCGTCGCGGCGAGCGTGATCGCACTGCTCAAGCTCTCGGCACGCGTGCGCAGCGACGAAGTCGACCCGGGAACCACGCCACCCCCGACGGCACCGATGTCGGCGGACGGGGACGCGCCATGAGCGACCGCGCGAATGCTCGCCCCACCGACGGCGCCCGCTCGGACGCCACGGAAGTGTTCTTCAAGACCTTCGCCACGCCGATCGTCTTCGTGCTCATCGCGCTCGGATTCCACTTCTTCCTGCGCGGGCACAACGCCCCCGGCGGCGGCTTCATCGCCGGACTGATCGTCGCGGTGGCCGCACTCCTCGCCCGCATGGCCCGCGACCTCCGGCTGCTGCGCATCCGCGCCGAAACGCTGGTCCCCGTCGGACTGCTGATCGCGCTGGCGACCGGCGTAGCCCCCATGATCTGGGACGGCTCCTTCCTGCAGAGCGACTACGGCTACCTCACCTGGCCCTGGATCGGCGAGTTCGAGTGGGCGACCGCGGTCGCCTTCGACGTGGGCGTGTTCCTCGTCGTCATCGGGACCACCATCACGATCATCGACCTGCTGGCCGACGAACGGAACCTGCTCGAGCTCGGGCCCTCCGGCATGCGCGGCGACGACACGCCCGAAGCCCCGCTCGACGCCGTGTCCGACGACGATGTCGAGGACGGCGACGCAGACGGCGACGGCGCGGACCGTACGACGGTCCGCACGGACGAACGCAGCGAAGGCGGCGCCGGCGAATACGGCCCCGGCGACCCCGGCGACCGTGGTCGTGCCGACCGCGACCTCGGCGACGGCCGCACGAGGGAGGGCTGAGCGCATGGAGATCCTGCTCCCCCTGCTCTCGGCCGCGCTCATCGGCGCCGGCGTGTACCTGGTCCTGTCGCGGGCCCTGATCCGCCTGATCGTCGGCCTGAGCCTGATCGGCTACGGCGCGAACCTCGGGATCCTGCTCAGCGGCGCGGGCTTCGAGCGCGCCGGTCCGCCGCTCCTGAACCTCGGCGGGCCGTACAACGATCCGCTGCCGCAGGCGCTGATCCTCACGGCGATCGTCATCGGGTTCGGAACCACGGCACTGCTGCTCGTGCTCAGCGTCAAGGCGTACCAGGCGACCCGCACCGATCACGTGCAGGAGCTCGTCGAGCGCCCCGACCCGATCGATCCTCCGATCGTCTACGCCGATCCCGAGCACCCCTCCGTGTCGCCCGAGATCGGGCCGGAGGTCGACGCGTGAACCTCCTCTCGCTCCCGGTCCTCATCCCGCTCGGCGCCGGCTCGGCTCTGCTGCTGCTCCGCGGGCACCGTCTGCGCGGCGCCGCGGCGGCGTTGTCGTCGCTGGCGACGCTCATCGCCGCCGTCTCCATCGCCTGGCTCGCCTTCACGGGCGACGTGCTGGTGATGCAGATGGCCGCCTGGCCGGCGCCGTACGGCATCTCGCTCGTCGCCGACCGGCTCTCGGCGCTGTTCCTGCTGCTCTCGAGCGCGGTGGGCCTGCTGACCGTGCTGTTCTCGATCTCGTCGCTCCGATCGCGCCCGCGTCGCACCCAGAGCCCGTTGCTCAACCGCGCCCGCGAGGCCTTCGGGCACCACGCCCTCATGCAGTTCCTGTTCATGGGCGTGCACATGAGCTTCCTCACCGGCGACCTGTTCAACCTGTTCGTGGCCTTCGAGGTGATGCTGATCGCCTCGTACGGGCTGATGTTGATCGGCGGCGAGCTTCCGCAGCTGCGCGAGGGCTTCAAGTACGTGGTGATCAACCTCGCCGTGTCGGCGATCTTCGTGGCCAGCGCCGGCTACGCCTACGGCCTGTTCGGGACCCTCAACATGGCCGACATCGGACGGGTCGCCGCGCTCGCGCCGGCCGACGACCTGCGCGTCGTCATGGTGGCCCTGCTCCTCGCGCTCGTGTTCACGACCAAGGCGGCGATCTTCCCGTTCGGCTTCTGGCTGCCCAACAGCTACCCCGTTCCAACGACCGCCAGCAGCGCCTTCTTCGCGGCGCTGCTCACCAAGGTGGGCGCCTACGCGCTCCTGCGCACCTTCGGCACGATGTTCCCGGATCTCCACACGCCGCAGCTGCTGCTGCTCGCGCTCGCCGGAGCGACCGTGATCGTCGGCGGTCTCGGCGCGATCGCGCGCCAGCGCTGGCGCCACACGCTCGCCTTCGCCAACGTCGCGTCGATCGGCTACCTCGTGCTCGGCACCGCCATCGGAACCCAGTCGGGGACCGCCGCCGCGCTGTTCTACGGCACGCACTCGGTGCTCGTCGTGTTCGCCCTGTTCCTGATCGCCGCTCTCGCCGAGAAGATCGACGGTCCGAGCTACGCGGCCTCGGGACACCTCGCGGTCTACCCGTGGCTCGGCGTGGGCTTCTTCGTCGGGGCGCTGGCCATGGCCGGGATCCCGCCCACGTCGGGCTTCGTGGCGAAATTCGGGCTCGTGCGCGCGCTGTTCGACGCGGGGTCGTGGCTGCACGTCGCGGTCGCCGTGCTCGCCGTGCTCGGCGGGTTCCTACTGCTCTACGCCATGATCCAGATCTGGCGCGGCTTCTTCTGGGGCGAGAGCGACGCGGTGCACACGGTGCCGCTCGCCTGGCCGATGCGCGGGATCACGGGCGTCGCGCTGGTCTTGCTGGTGGCGCTGGCCGCCTTTGCCGGACCCGTCTACTCGCTCGCCGAGAGCGCCGCCGGGCAGCTCCGCACCGACGCCTACCGGCGCGCCGTGCTCGTCGACAACGGCCTCCCCGACGGCTTCGCCGAGCGGGCGGCCGAAGTCGCCAAGTCGAAGAAGCCCGACGCGAAGGGGGAGGGGGCGGAGTGAGTTCGATCCTGACGATCCTCGCGGTCGCGTTCCTGTGGGCCTTCCTGAACGGGGAGGCGTCCACCTTCAACCTCTTCGTGGGCGGCCTGCTCGGCATGCTGCTGCTCAGCATCCTGCAGCGCGAACAGACGCGCTCGTTCCCGATGCGGGTCGTCGCGATCGTGCGCTTCGTGGTGCAGTTCGTCGCCGAACTGCTCGTGGCCAACGCCGTGATCGCCATGCTCGCGTTCCGCCCTCGGCCGCGCTTCCATCCGCACATCATCGCCGTGCCGCTGCGCGTCGAGTCCGACTTCGCCATCAGCCTGCTGTCGGCGGCGATCACCCTGCTGCCCGGTACGGTTGCGATGGGTGTGTCGTCCGATCGCGCGTACCTCTACGCCCATGCCATCGGCGCGGCCGATCCCGACGACAGCCGCGCGAGCGTGACGCGCATCGAATCGCTGATCCTCGGATTCATGAACTGAGCGCGCGGCGCCGACCGCGCCGCGTCGAGCGCCGCGCGCCGCGCTCTCGGCGCCCTCCCAGCGCCGCCGCCCCAGCGGCCTCGATCGTTCGCCCGCTCCCCGCCTCCGCCCCGGCCCCCGCCCCCGCCCCCGCCCCAGCGCCCCGCCCCCGCCTCCGAAGTCCGCACGAAGGAGCCCCATGGTCGTCGACATCGCCATCGTCTGCCTGAGCCTGGCCATCGTCCTGGCCGTCTACCGCATCTTTCGCGGGCCGACGTGGGGCGATCGCGTGACCGGTTTCGACTTCCTCGGCGTGCTCGTCGCCGTGCTCATCGTCGTCGTGGGGCTCAAGACCTCGAGCCCGGCCTTCCTGGACGCCGCCCTGGTCGTGTCGATCCTCGGCTTCCTCGGGACCGTGGCGCTCAGCCGGTACCTGCTGCGCGGACGGGTGATGAAGTGAGCGGGCGCCTCCGCCCCTTCGGGTGTGCGGGTCTGGCCGCGAGCGCGCTCGCGGCGCTGCCCGTGGCCGCGGCGCAGGGGGCCGGCCGGGGCGAGCTCCAGGGGCACCTCGTCGCCGAGCTGCTGGTCCTGTTCGGCTGCATCTTCCTCCTCGCGGCGGCGATCGGGATGCTGCGGTTCCCGGACTTCTACACCCGCCTGCACGCCTCCACCAAGCTCGTCACGCTGGGCGGCGTGGGCATCTTCGGGGGGGCGGCGATCGCCTTCGCGCCGCTCGAGGCCACCGGGCGCGTGCTGCTGATCGCCGGATTCTTCTTCCTCACGGCGCCGCTGTCGGGCTACATGATCGCGCGGTCGGGCTACCTGCGGGGGCTGGCCCCGGCGCGTGAGGCCACCTCGGTAGACGAGTGGAACGCGCTCGGCGTGGCGAGCGCGGCGAACGGCGCCGGAGCCGATCCGCACGACGCGCCCCTGGACGCGAGCGACGCCGAGACCGGGCGACCGTGAGCGGCTCCGAGATGCGCCTCGGGCCGCGCGCGCCCCTCGACCTCGAACGGCTCGAGGCGACCCTGCTCGAGCTGCTTGCCATCCCCTCGCCGAGCGGCTTCACCGAGGCTGCGGTGCGGTACCTCGAAGGGCGGCTCGACGCCGTCGGAATCGCCCACGAGCGAACCCGCAAGGGCGCTCTGCGCTGGACGCTCCCCGGCCGGGGCGACCGGGAGCCGGTGCTGATCTCGGCGCACGTCGACACGCTTGGCGCGGTGGTCAAGCAGGTCAAGGCCTCGGGACGGTTGCAGCTCCGGCAGATCGGGTCGTACGCATGGTCGTCGATCGAGGGCGCCGAGGTCACGGTGCACCCCGAGGTGGGGGCGCCGATCTCGGGGACGGCGCTTCCGGTCCGAGCGTCGACGCACGTGCACGCCGACGAGGTCGACAGGCAGAAGCGATCCGACGATTCGGTCGAGGTGCGGCTCGACGCGGCCGTCCGCAGCGACGAGGACGTGCGGGCGCTCGGCCTGGAGGTCGGCGACGTCGTCGCGATCGCCAGCCGGCCGACGCGGACGGCGTCGGGCTTCGTGAAGGGGCGGCACCTCGACAACAAGGCCTGCGTGGCGGTGGCCCTCGAGGTCTGCGAGGCGATGGTGCGCGGTGGCGTCGAACCGCCGGGCGACGTCCACGTGTTCGTCAGCTCGCACGAGGAGGTGGGGCACGGTGCGGCGGCCGGCCTCGCCGACGGCGTGGCCGAGTTGCTGGTGCTCGACATGGCGCCGGTGGGGGAGGGGCAGCGCTCGAGCGAGCACTGCGTCAGCCTCTGCGTCCACGACCGCGCCGGGCTCTACGACGTCCCGATGGGTCGACGCCTACGCATGCTCGCCCGTCGGATCGGCGTCGACCTGCGGGCCGACGTCTACCCGCACTACGCCTCGGATGCGGCCGCCGCATGGCGAGCGGGCCACGATCTGCCGGCGGCGTTGATCGGTCCGGGGATCGACGCCTCGCACGCCCACGAGCGCACGCACCGCGACGCGCTCGCGGCCACCGCCCGCCTCGTCGCCGCCTACGCCGAGGGGGTCGACCGCGACGCCGACACGGGTTCCTCGAACCCCGGCGGGGTCTAGGTCGTGGCTCGGATAGGATGCCAGGGGGCCGACGACGGAGGCGACGCGCGCCGCGTGCGCCCACGACGGGTCCCGGAGGAGGCTGCGGTACAGTGAGCGAAATGCATGAATATCCGAGCTTGGTGTGGCACCTGAAGAACACCCAGCTGTTCGAGGATCTGTCGGCCGACGAACTCGAGGAGCTTTCGCGAATCACGCCGTACAAGACGTACGAAGCGGGCGAGATCATCTACCACATGGAGGATCCCGCCGACGCCCTGTACTTCATCCGCGACGGCATGGTGAAGATCTCGATGTACTTCCCGAACGGCAAGGAAATGATCCTCGGCCTGCTCGGGCAGTACGACATCTTCGGCGAGCTGCTCCTGCTGCCGAGCGAGCGGCGCCCCAACCAGGCCGAGGCGGTGGTCGACACCACCCTCATCGTCATGCCCGAGACCGACTTCCAGCGGCTCCTCGCGCACCAACCGCAGATCGCGATGAAGTTCATCAAGGTGATGACGACGCGGCTGTGGCAGGCGCAGCAGTGGCAGGCCGAGGTGGGCGCCTTCGACGCGCCCGGGCGCCTGGCCAACCTGCTGCTGCGGCTCGCCGCCGACTTCGGCGTCGACGGCGAACGCGGCACGGTGATCGATCTCAACCTCACCCAGCAGGACCTCGCCAAGATGATCGGTGCGACCCGCGAGACGGTCTCGCACTGCCTCGCGCGCTTGCTCGAGTACGGCGCGGTGAAGCGTCGGCGCTCGCCGATCACGGTCGACGAGGCGATGCTGCAGCAGTTCCTGGACGAAGCCTCCCAGTAGCCCCAATCGGTCTGAGGGTCCGGGCGCCCGCGGCCCCGGTGGGAGTTTCGTTGCGTCAGTTCCCCTCGAGCGCCGCGAGGGCGCGCGCCGCCGGCTCGTAGTTCGGGTCGATCGTGCGCGCCGACTCGTAGCTGGCCCGGGCCCGCGGAACGTCGCCCAGCCGCTCGTAGGCCTGACCGAGGCGGTAGAAGGCTTCGACGTAGGCGGGCGACGCGGGCTGCGGCGTGCTGGCCGGCGTCGCGGCTTCGGCCGCCTCCACCGCGTCCAGCGCGGCCTGGAAGGCCGCCACGGCGGCCTCGGGGTCGCCGGTGAGCAGCAGGATGCGGCCCCGGTCGAGGTGGGGCCACGGCTCGGCGTCGCCGCCCGGCGCTTCGGCGGCGGCCTCGTAGGCGTCGAGGGCGACGTCGTAGCGGCCGAAGCGCCAGGCGGTGCGCCCCCAGTCCATGGCGAACGCATACGTGCCGGTGCGCTCGAAGGCGACCTGCAAGGCGCCGAGCGCGGCCTCGGCCTCGCCCTCGCTGGCGGCGAGCAGCCCGCCGAGGTGGATGAAGGCGGGTGGGACCGGATCGCCGTCGAGGACCTCGGTGGCCACGTCGAGCTGGGTGCGTGCTTCGCCGGTGTCGCCGGCCA
>CBDUCW010000020.1:0-14514 GCA_965365745.1 uncultured Trueperaceae bacterium | reverse complement strand
TGTCGACGACGCTCCGGTCGGCGACGGCAGCCCGGAAGCGATCCGTGTGGCCGATCGCCCATGTGACCTGGAAGCCCCCATAGCTCCCGCCGGCGATGGCGAGACGTTCGACGTCCACCTGGGGGATCTCGGCCAACGCGTGGTCGAGGGCGCGCTGTTCGTCGCGCCAGTCGGCCCCGCCCCAATCTCCGAGGATCGCCGTGCAAAATGGATCGCCGTAGCCCTGGCACCCGCGGGCGTTGAGCCAGAGCACCGCGAACCCCCGCCGCGCGAAGAGCTCGAACTCGAAGAAGTAGTTGTCGCTCCGCATCCCCCCCGGGCCGCCACCGCAGTAGAGGACGAGCGGGACGCTCGCCGGCGCAGCGGAGGCCGACCCGGGCGGGAGAACCACCCAGGCGTCGAGCTCCGGGTCTCCCGCTTCGGTCGCGGGAACCCGCAGGCGTCGACGCGCGACGCCCGGGACCGCACCCGCCAGCGCTGCGCCGGCCCTGGTGAGGCGGTGTGGGGTCGACGGCAGATCCTCGGAGTTCGACGCGGTGAGATCGATCAGCTCGATCTCTCCGGGTCCGCCGGAGCCGTACGCGAGGATCGCCGCGCGACGCCCCGACCGATCGACGCTGAACGCGGCGACGACGCGGTCGCTGGGCGTCAGCGGCGCCGACCTCCGTCGGTTCGCGAAGCGCCACAGGCGCACGGTGGCGGAGCGGCTCAGGGGCGCGACGAGGGTCGGCGCGCCCCCGTCGCCGAGCCATCGCGGGCCGACGCTGCCCCCGCTGCCGCCGACGTCGGTGTAGGCGGCGTTTCCGACGGTGCCGTCGGCGGGGATCGACCACGGGTGCCGCGCGCCGGTCGCCGCGTCGATCGTCCACACGCGTTGCGCGCCGTAGTGACCGAGCTCCTCGGCGTCGTGCGCTGCGAGCGCGATGGTGCGTCCGTCGGGGCTCCAGGCGAGCTCGGGGATCCGCACGTCGGCGAACGAAGCGAGTTCGCGGAGCGGTGCCGGGTGCTCGGAATCGAACGGCGCGAGCAGCATGACCCGCCGCCGGCGGCCGGCCGCGCCCGCCGCTTCGGGCTCGGTCGTGACGAGGCACGCCAACGTTTTGCCGTCGGGCGCGAAGGCGGGCGCCGAAACGTCGAACGCGCCCGCAGCGAGCCCGCGTGCGGCCCCACCGTCCGTCGGAAGCCAGGTCAACGCGTCCCAGCGGTCGCCGGTGGATCCGGCCATGAATCCGGTTCCGTCCCACTTCCAGCGCAGCCGAGCCGTGTGGACGACGCCGCGGGGCGCAGGGGTGGAGCGCGGCTCGACGACGCGCCGCACGACCACGGCGAGCCCCCGGCCGTCCGGAGCCCAGGCGAAGCCGAGGGGCGTTCCGCCGGGATCGGCGAGCGGAACGGGTCCGCTCCCGTCGAAGCGGCCGATCCACACGGTCGGGGATCCGTCGCGGCCGGGGGCCACCCACGCGAGGGCATCGCCGCGCTCGCTCCAGCGCGGATGACGGAGCCCCTCGGCCTCCGCGACGGTTCGCGCGGCATCGGGCCTTCCCGTCTCGGCGCCCGCGCCGTCGATCGAGCTGTCGACGTCGCCCACGCGAAGCCGGGTGACGGTGCGGTTCTCGGACGCCACGATTCGCGTCTCCAGCCACGCCACGCGATCGCCGCCGGGCGACATGCGCGGATCGTCGACGGTGACGAGGCGGAGGAGATCTCGGGCCGCGGGGCGGGTCGACACGGTCACGCCCAGCGCTCGAGCCAGCTCCGGTAGGCCTCGAGGCGGTAGATCCGGTGCGCGGGACGGCCGTTGCGGGACAACTCGTGATTCTCGTTCGGGAAGCGCACGAGCTCGGTCGGGACCCCGCGGACGCGGAGCGCCATGTACAGCTGCTCGCCCTGGTCGACGGGGCAACGGTAGTCCTCGGCGGAGTGGACGACGAGCGTCGGGACCTCGACGTCGCCGACGTACGAGATCGGCGACACCTCGAGGTACCGCTCCGGCACCTCCCAGGGGAAGCGGCCCTCGAATTCGACGCGGTCGAGCATCAAGCCGATGTCGCTCGTCCCCGTGAAGCCGTGGCGGTTGAAGAGCGTGCGGTCCACGACGGCGGCCTTGAACTCCGGGTGGCGTGCGGCGATCCAACTGGCCATGAACCCCCCGTAGCTTCCGCCGGCCACGGCGAGCCGGTTGCCGTCCAGCTCGGGATGAGCGGCGAGCACGTCGCGCACGAAGGTGATGTTGTCTTCGTAGTCGAGTCCTCCCCAGTGCCCGCGCGGGGCGTCCGAGAACGCCTCGCCGTAGCCGTAGTTCCCCCGAGCATTGCAGTTGATGACGACGTGGCCGCGGGCGGCGTGCAGATGGAACTCGTGCACGAAGACGTCGGCACGCATGCCGCCAGGACCGCCCCCGGTGTAGAGGAGAACGGGCATCGTGTCGCCCGCGGCCCGGCGCGCGTCCGCATCGGGCGGCCAGTGGATCCACCCGTGGACCTCGACGGGCCCCGACGTCGAGACGAAGCGCTCGGGCGTCGGAAGCGCCAGCTCGGCCAGCAGCCGGTCGTTGACGCCGGACAGCTTCCGCGGCGACGCGGACGCGTCGTCGAGGTCGAGGACGAAGATCTCGCCCGGTGTCGCCCCGTCCGTGACGCGCATCGCGACGCGGGTGGCGGCGGCGTCGACCGTGAACGAACTGACGACGCGGTCGCCTTCGGTGAGCGCGGTGAGCTCGCCGTTCGCGACGTCGAAGCGCTCGAGGTGGACGCGCCCGAAGCGGTTGGTGAGCAACAGGAGCGCGTCGCCCCCCGGGAGCCAGCGAGGGCCGTCGGCACCGGCGGTGCGGCGAAGGTCCTGGTTGCGGGAGTAGTCGCCGAAGGAGACGTCGTGGTCGGGGGTCGCGCACGTCTTCGCGCCGCTGGCCACGTCGATCAACCACAGGCGTTGGAAGCCGTAGTGCCCGAGCTTGGGATCGTCGTGACCGCAGACCGCGAGTCGCTCGCCGCGGGGGTCGAAGGCCAGATCGCCCGCCCGCATCTCTTCGAGCGTGGCCAGAGGCATCGGCTCGGACGGACCGTCGACGGCCGCGGCATCGAGAAGGTAGATCGTCTGCCTGCGCTCGAGTTCGGCGTTCTCGCGGAGGTTGCCCACGGCCGCGATCTGCGTGCCGTCGGGGTGCCACGTGGGCGCTGCGAGATCGAGCGGGGCGCGGCTCAGGAGCGACACGCCCGCGCCGCCGACGTCGACGCGGACGACCTGGCGTACGTAGTCGCCGACGAGTCCGAGCGCGTCGGACTTCCAGCGGATGCGCCGGACGTGGAGGACGTCGCGGGTGTACCGCTCGTACGGATCCGACGGCTCCGGAGCGGGCGTCTCCTCGAGACCGCGGTCCGGGTGCACCAGCGTCGTGCTCGCCAACGCGTCGCCGGCGGGCGACCACACTCCGGGCGTCAGACCCGTGCGCAGGGAGGTGAGGCAGCGCCCCGCTGCTCGACCCTCGGCCGTGACCGGGGCCACCCAGAGTTGGGCGCCGGCGTCCAGGACGGTCTCAGCCGGCGGGGGGAGGTCGCTCGAGGGCGACTCCGAGCGGTTCGGGGCGAGGAAGGCGATGGCGTCGCCGGCGGGCGACCACCGCGGGGCCGTTTCGGACCCGCGCGACGCGACGTCGCGGTCGGTCAGGCGTCGCTCTTCGCCCGACGCGACGTCGGTGAGGACGATCTCCGACCGGTAGCCGTCGTCTTCCTCGCTCATCGAGGTTCGGACCCAGGCGATCGTTCGGCCGTCGGGTGAGATGCGCGGGTCGTCCGCCATGCGAAAGCGGAGCAGGTCGTGGATCGTCACGGGTCGTGGGGTCATGCGGACAGCCTCCCTCGGCGTCGTAGGGCGTAGCGTTCGAAACGGAGCTCGAGCCCGCCGTCGCGGCGATGCACCTCGGCGTGCGCGGGCGGTCCCGATCCCATGGCGAGAAGGCGGGTCACGCCGGCGTGGGGATCGTGCTCGAGCGGCGTGAGCGAAACCCGGCGCGGGGCCGGCCGGAAGTCCAGGGTCAGTTCGAAGCCGGCAGGTGCGGGGCGGAGCGACGCGTGGATCGTGTCGCGGAACGAGCTGTAGCGACCGCAGAGCTCGCCGGCGAGGCGTTCGCGCCGCACGAAGGCGAGCGACTCGGCCGCCTCGCCGGCGAGCGCAGCGAGCGCGACGAACGAGAGGCGGGCCAGCGGGTAGCCGTGGGTGGACGCGAGCGCGACCACGCCCCGACGGGCCGCGGGGTCGACGAGGAGGAAGGCGGTGCCGCCCATGACGCCGCCGCCGTGCCCCATGGCATCGCCGTGGGTGCCTGGGATCCCGCGCACGACTTGCGCGCCCAACCCGTGGAAGCGCCGCGGATCGCGCCACAGGTCGAGCGCATCGAAGGGCGCCGGCGGAGCCGCATCGACGGCGATCTGGACATCCGCCAGGCGTTCGATCGTGCGCGGCTGCAGCACGGTCTCGCCGGATGGTCCACGCCCCGCGTTCATGAGGCAGGAGGCCAACGCTGCCAGGTCGCGCACGGTGGAGACGAGCCCGCCGGCGGCGGGGATCGGTCCGTACAGGTTCGCGCCCGGAACGAAGCGGCCCTCGGGATCCTGCATCACAGGGGTGACGCGGTCTTCGTCGGCGTCGACCTCGTCGCGCGAGAACGTGCTGCGATGCATCCCGAGCGGTTCGAGGACGGTGCGCTGGATCCACGTGGGGTACGCCACCTGCGTCGTGCGCTCGATCAACGCGCCGAGCGCGAGGTAGCCCTCGTTTCCGTAGCGCCACGCCGTCCCCGGTCGGTCGGTCCACCACGAGTCCGCCCCCTCCAGGAAGGTGGCGACGTCGGGCCACCCCCCGACCGGGTACCCGTCCATGAACCAGCGCTCCGACATCTTGCTCTCCGAGAAGCCGAGGGCCGGCATGCCCGACGAGTGGGACAGCAGATGCCGTACGGCAGCGCCCGGGGGATAGCGACCTGCGAGCTCGGGGAGGAGGACTCCGATCGGATCGTCGAGGGCGAAGGCGCCCGCTTCGACGAGCTCGAGCGTCGCGACGGCGGTCAGGAGCTTCGTCACGCTGCCGATGCCGTACCGGGTCGTATCGGCCGGGCCGGTGCGACGCGCGAGGTCTCGGAATCCGACGTGGCGAGTCACCACGTCGTTTCCGTCGAGCAGCGCCATCGAGAGGCCGGGGATCCGGGTATCGATGGCCCGCTCGAGTGCGAAGGCGGCGAGGTCGTTCGGGAAGGAGAGCACCGACGCGCGGGGCGTCAGGCGTCGACGCTGTAGTGCTCGACCTTGTCCCAGTCGAGCTCCACACCGAGACCGGGGCCCGACGGAGCTCGGATCAGCAGCCCTTCGTGTTCGTAGGGAACGGCGAGGATCGAGTCGCCGAGCTCGGTGTCGGGCGACGGCCACGTCACGCACGGCAGCGCCGCCGCGAGGTGCGCCGCTGCGATTCCGATGAGGTCGTAGTAGATCGCGATCGAAAGCGACAGGCCGGCGGCTTCGAAGATGGCGCCGATGCGCGCCACGTTGTGGATCCCCCCGTGCTTGCCGAGCTTCATCAGCGCGAGGCTCGCGGCTTTGCGACGCACGACTTCGATCGCGTCGGCTGGCGGGTAGATCGCCTCGTCGGCCATGACCGGGGTCGCGAGGCGGCGAGCGATCTCGGCCATGTCCTCCATCCGGGCGACGGGCTGTTCGATGGCGCCGAGCCCACCGATGGCTTCCATCTCGGTGAGCGCCGGGATCGCCTGCGCGAGGGTGTAGCCGGTGTTGCCATCGACCTGGATGACGGCTCGATCGCCGACGGCCTCGGCCACCGCCCGGTAGCGCCGCACGTCGTCCTTGGGGTCGATGCCGATCTTCATCTTGAGCACGGGGTAGCCGTGCTCGTCGATCTGGCGGCGCGCCGTCTCGGCCATTTCGTCCGGCGTGCCGAAGGCGACGAATCCCATGAGGTCGAGCCCCTCGCGCACCTTTCCGCCGAGGAGCTCGTAGATGGGAGCCCCGAGGGCCTTGCCCTTGAGGTCCCACAGCGCCATGTCGATGCCGGAGTGCGAGAACCAGTGGTGCGGGACGGTGGCGTTCATCTTCGCGTGCAGCTTGGCGATGGCGAACGGATCCTCGCCGCGAAGCGCTGGCGCGAGGTGCGTGCGGATGTTCGTCAGCATCCCCTCGGCGGTCTCTCCGTAGAAGGGGGCATCGACCGAGGCCTGACCGATTCCGCGGATGCCTTCGTCGGTCTCGATTTCGACGAGCACCGTCGTTGCGGAGTCCTCGCTTCCGTACGACGTCGTGAGACGGCTGGCACGAGGGATGCGAACGATGCGGGCGCGGACGTCGGTGATGCGCATGGGAATCCTTTCAGCTGCAGGAGGGGGAGTCGACGATCGAGGTCTGACGCTCTCGCTTCCGACGATGCAACGGTTGTCTGTTGACTGTCAACAATTGATCGTTCTATGCTGCCGTGAACATTTATGCACGAGTACCACGGACGGTAGCACCCGCCGATCGACGCGTCAACGCGGCGTCGGCGGCACCCGTGGAGCGCCCGATTACCGTGTTCAGCTCGCGCGCTGGACCTCGATCCACCCCCCTCCATCCCCGCCAACCCAGGGAGGCGAACCCCGTGGCCCACTCCACGAACCGAACCGGATCCGACGACGCCCCGCACTCCGACGGAGGGCGCCCGCGCTACCGTTTCGGATTCGACATCGGGGGGACCTTCACCGATTTCGTGTTGATCGATTCCGAGAGCGGACACACGGAGAGCTACAACTCCGGACGATCCGAGTCGCGCGGTCCTGGAGGGGTGGGGCGCGCTGATGGATCGGTCGGGTGCGTCGGGGTCCGAGGTCGACACGGCGATCCATGGGACGACCCTGATCACGAACGCGTTGATCGAGCGCAAGGGCGCGACCACGGCCATGATCACCACCCAGGGGTTCCGGGACGTCCTCGAGATGGGCAAGGAGATGCGCTACGACATCTACGACCTTCTCATGGTGCTGCCCGAACCGCTGGTGGCGCGCCCCCTGAGGCTCGAGGTCGGCGAACGCATCGGCGCGCGCGGCGAGGTGGTCTCGCCCCTCGATCCCGCGGATCTCGAAGCGCTTCGGCCCGCGCTCGAGGCGTCGGGCGCCGAAGCCGTCGCCGTGTGCTACTTGCATGCCTTCACCAACCCCGAACACGAGGAAGCCACGCGTGTCTGGCTCGAGGCGAACCTCCCGAATCTCGCCGTGTCGCTGTCGAGCGAGGTCGCGCCGGAGATCCGCGAGTACGAGCGGATGAGCACCACCGTGTGCAACGCCTACGTGCAGCCCCTGACCGACCGCTACCTTCGCAAGCTCCACGAGGACCTGGTGGGCCAGGGGTTCGAACACGATCTCTACCTCATGCTCTCGAGCGGAGGCGTCACCACGCTCGATACCGCCGCGCGCTTTCCGGTGCGTCTGGTCGAGTCGGGACCTGCGGCGGGGGCGCTGGCGGCGGTGTTCTACGGCGAGCTGACGGGCAATCCCGACATCGTGTCGTTCGACATGGGCGGCACGACGGCGAAGATGTGCTTGATCCGCGACGGCGCACCGACCGTGACGGACACGTTCGAGATCGCGCGCGTGCACCGATTCAAACGCGGCAGCGGCCTCCCCGTGCGGATCCCGACGATCGAGTTGATCGAGATCGGGGCCGGGGGCGGCAGCATCGCGCGCGTCGATGAGTTGGGCTTGTTGAAGGTGGGGCCGCACTCGGCGGGCGCCGATCCGGGGCCGGCCTGCTACGGCTTGGGCGGAACCGAACCGACCGTCACCGATGCCGACGCGGTGCTCGGGTACCTGAACCCCGAGTTCTTCTTGGGCGGGCGGATGTCCCTCGATCTCGACGCGGCCCGGGGCGCCATCGAAACGCACGTCGCCACGCCGCTCGAGATGGACGTCGAGAGCGCGGCCCACGGAATCTACCGCGTCGTGAACGAGAGCATGATCTCGGCGACGCGGGTGCACATCGCCGAGCGCGGCGCCGATCCGCGGCGACTCAAACTGATCGCCTTCGGGGGAGCCGGACCGGTGCACGCCGATGCGATCGCCCGCGCCCTCAAGATGCAGGGCTACATCTGCCCGGCGTCGGCAGGGGTCGCGAGCGCTCTGGGGTTCTTGACCGCGCCCGCTTCCTTCGAGTTCGCGCGCACGCACATCGGCGAGCTCGACGGTGACGAGTTCGGGGCGCTCGAAGCCATCTACCGCGAACTCGAAGCCGAGGGCCGCGCCACGCTCGCCGAGGCCGGCGTCGCCGGCGAGGCCATGCGCTTCGTGCGCCAGGCCGACCTGCGGCACGTCGGGCAGGGGCACGAGATCGTCGTCGAACTGCCCCCGGGCGATCTCGCCGGGCTCGACCTCGAGCAGGACCTCAAACCGCGCTTCTACGAAGAGTACGAGACGATCTACGGGCACGCGCACCGCCACCTCGACCTCGAGATCACCACCTGTCGCTTGACCGCGAGCGGTCCGAAGCCGTCGGTGACGCTCGAAGAGCTGCGCGGCGGCGGGGCGACCGAGGACGCGATCAAGGGCTACCGCGACGCGTTCTTTCCCGATGCGCACGACGGCGACGGCGGCTACGTGTCGACGCCGCTGTACGACCGGACCAAGCTCGCGCCCGGTGCGACGTTCGCCGGCCCGGCGATCGTCGAGGAGGTCGACTCGACGGCGGTCATCGGCCCCGGGACGACGGTGACGGTCGACGGCCACGCCAACCTCGTCGTCACATTCGATGCCGTGGAGGCGGCAGGGGGAGGCGACGCGTGAGCCGGTATCGCTTCGGCTTCGACATCGGCGGAACGTTCACCGACTTCGTGCTGATCGACTCGGAGACGGGGCACACGGAGAGCTTCAAGACGCTCACGACGCCGGACGATCCGAGCCGAGCGGTGTTGGAGGGGTGGGGCGCGTTGATGGATCGGTCGGGCGCTTCCGGAGGCGACGTCGACACCGCCATCCACGGCACGACGCTGATCACCAACGCCCTGATCGAGCGGAAGGGATCCGTGACCGCGCTCGTCACCACGCGAGGATTCTCGGACGTCCTCGATACCCAGCGCGAGATGCGCTACGACATCTACGACCTGCACGCCGGTCCCGTCGAGCACCTCGTGCCGCGCTTCCTGCGCTTCGAGGCCGACGAGCGGATGGACACCTTCGGGCACGTGCACGAGCCCTTCGACCCGGCCAGCCTCGAACCGATGCTCGACCTGCTCCGCGAAGCCGACGTCGTGGACGACATCGGTGCGGTGGCGGTGTGCTTCCTGAATTCGTTCACGAACGCAGAACACGAGGAGGCGGCCCGCGACTGGCTCGCCGAGCATCTGCCGAGGGCCGCCGTGTCGCTGTCGAGCGAGGTCGCGCCGGAGATCCGCGAATACGAGCGGATGAGCACGACCGTGTGCAACGCGTACGTGCAGCCGCTCACCGATCGGTACCTGCGGCAACTCAGGCACGATCTCGAGCAGCACGGGTACCGCCACGATCTCTACCTGATGCTGTCGTCGGGGGGCGTCACCACGCTCGACACGGCCGCGTCGTTCCCGGTCCGCCTCGTGGAGTCGGGACCCGCGGCGGGGGCGCTGGCCGCGGTGTTCTACGGCGAGCTCACGGGAAACCCCGACATCGTGTCGTTCGACATGGGCGGCACGACCGCGAAGATGTGCCTGATTCGCGACGGTCGACCGTCGATGGCGGACACCTTCGAGATCGCGCGCGTGCATCGGTTCAAGCGCGGCAGCGGCCTGCCGGTGCGAATCCCGACGATCGAGTTGATCGAGATCGGGGCGGGGGGTGGGTCGATCGCACGTGTCGATGGGCTCGGACTGCTCAAGGTGGGCCCGGAGTCGGCCGGCGCCGATCCAGGACCCGCCTGCTACGGCCTGGGGGGCACCGAAGCCACCGTGACCGATGCCGACGCGGTCTTGGGCTACCTCAACCCCGACTACTTCCTGGGCGGGCGCATGGAGCTCGACCTCGACGCCGCGCGCGCAGCGATCGAAGCGCACGTTGCCGCTCCGCTCGGCATGACCGTTTCCGAGGGCGCGTGGGGCGTCCACCGCGTCGTGAACGAGGCGATGATCTCCGCGACCCGCGTCCACATCGCCGAGCAGGGCGCCGACCCACGGCGGCTCAAGTTGATCGCCTTCGGGGGCGCCGGTCCGGTGCATGCCGATGCCATCGCGCGAGCGCTGAAGATGGAGGGCTACATCTGCCCCGCGTCGGCCGGTGTGGCGAGTGCGCTGGGCTTCCTGACGGCGCCGGCGTCCTTCGAGTTCGCGCGCACCCACATCGCGCGAATCTCGGCGGACGCCATGGCCGACGTCGAGGCCGTGTATGGGGCCCTCGAAGCGGAGGGGCGCGCCACGCTGGCCGATGCAAGCGTGGCGAGCGACGCGATGCGCTTCGTCCGGCAGGCCGACCTTCGCCACGCGGGGCAGGGGCACGAGATCGTGGTCGAACTTCCGGACCTCGACCTCGGCGCAGACGGCGTCGGGGACGAGGTCGTGTCCGCCCTACGCGAGCGCTTCTTCGAAACCTACGAGGGGATCTACGGGCACGCCCACCGTCACCTGGATCTGGAGATCACGACGTGCCGGCTCACGGCCAGCGGTCCCAAGCCGTCGGTGAGGCTCGAGGAGCTGCGCGGGGGCGGAGCGACGGACGACGCGATCAAGGGCCATCGCGATGCGTACTTTCCCGATGCGAACGGTGGCGACGGCGGCTACGTGCGAACGCCGCTGTACGACCGAACGAGGCTCGCGCCGGGGGCGACGTTCGAAGGCCCGGCCATCGTCGAGGAGGTCGACTCGACGGCCGTCATCGGCCCTGGCACCACGGTGACCATCGACGCCCATGCGAACCTCGTGGCCCACTTCCACCGGAGCGACGACGGCCGTGCCGCCCCAACGAGGCAGGAGTCCGCCCATGAATGAGTGGAAGCAACTCGAGGCCCGCACGATCAAGGAGAACGTCACCAACCTGCTCCGCGAAGCGATCGTCGACGGAAGCCTGGCCGAAGGCGAAGAGCTCAATCAAGCGCAGATGGCGGAGCGCCTGGGCATCAGCCGCGGGCCGCTCCGCGAGGCCCTCGGTCAGCTCGAACAGGAAGGCCTGATCCACAGCGTTCCGTACAAGGGCGTCGTGGTGACGTCGTTGACGGCGACGTACGTTCGCGAGCTCTACTCGCTCCGCGGCGCACTCGAGACGTTCGCGCTGCGGGTCGGCATCGAGCGCGACGATCCCGCAGACGTCGCCAAGCTCCGCGACATCGTCGACGCGATGCGCGACGCCGCGTCCGACGGCGACGATCGCGAGCTGGCACGCCTCGACCTGAAGTTCCACAGCTCGATCATCCACATGGCCCGGCACGACCTGCTCGAGCGGACGTGGGGACCGCTGAAGATCGGGGTTCGCCGCTGCCTTCGCACGCGCCACCGCATCTACGCGTCGCTCGACGAGGTCGTCGGGAGCCACCCGGAGCTCATCGAGCTGATCGAACGCCGCGAAGCCGACGCGGCGGCGGATCTTCTGCGGGAGCACATCCTCGAAGCCGGCGAATGGCTCGTCGAGGAGTGGCTCGCGCGCAGCTCCGACGCCGGCGAGGCCTGAGAGTCCGACGTGAGTGCCGCCCCGTCCCGCTACCCGACGCACGCCGAGATCGGCGCTCGCCTCCGCTCGATGACGGCTGCGTATCCCGACCTGGCCCACCTCGAGTCCATTGGAACGAGCCGTCAGGGGCGCGAGATCTGGGCGCTCACCCTCACCAATGTCGCGACCGGCGGGCACGACGAGAAGCCGGGCTTCTACCTCGAGGGAAACAACCACGGCGAAGAGGTCATCGCATCGGCCGCCGCGTTGCACGTGGCCGAAGCCCTGCTCGATCGCTACGGACGGGACCATGAGGCGACCCGGCTGCTCGATCGCCGAGCGCTGTACATCGTGCCCCGCGTGAATCCGGACGGCGCCGAGCTGTGCCTCGAGACGCCGTACCGAACGGTCGGGAATGCCCGTCACCTCCCGTGGGACGAGCAGACCGAGGGGCTGCACATCGAAGACGTCAACGGCGACGGCCGGATCGTACAGATGCGGATTCCCGACGCGCGGGGCGCCTGGAAGATCGATCCCGAGGAGCCCCGCTTGCTTTGCCGCCGCGAACCCGGCGAGTGGGGCGGGCAGTACTTCCGCCTGCTCCCCGAGGGGACGATGCGTTCGTGGGACGGCGTGACCCTGCCCGTGCACGCGCCCCGCCACGGGAACCTCAATCGCCAGTTTCCCGAGCACTGGGCCCCGGAGTCCGGCGAGTACGGTGCCGGCGACTACCCGCTCGAAGAGCCCGAAGCCATGGCCGTCGCGCGGTTCGTGCTCGAGCATCCCAACATCGCGGGGGCGCAGAGCTACCACAGCCACGGCGGCGTGATCCTGCGACCGTCGGCCCACCTCCCGGACGCCGAGCTCGACCCTCGCGACGTCGAGCTGTTCGAGCGCCTCGGAGCCATCGGAACGCGCGCCACGGGATACCCGGTCGTATCGGTCTTCGAATCGTTCACCGCCCCCGGCGCAGAGCCGCGCCACGGGGCCTTTACCGAGTGGCTCTACCAGCAGCGCGGCGTCGCCGCCTTCACCACCGAACTCTGGAACGTGGACCGGGCCGCGGGAATCGACGAGACGCCGGCCTTCGGCCAGCCCACGCAGGACCGCGAGCGTCGCCTTCTCGCATGGGCCGACGCGCACGCTCCGAACGCGTTCACGGAGTGGGAGCCGTTCGACCACCCCCAACTCGGCGAGATCGAGGTCGGGGGCTGGGACCCGTTCTGGATCCACCGGAACCCGCCGCTGGCGTGGGTCGCCGACGTCGTCGAGCCCCACGTCCCGTTCGTCGTCCGGCATGCGATGGCCGCACCCGAGCTACGACTCCGAGACCTCGTCGCGACGCACGTCGGATCCGACTTCTACCGGATCGACGCCGTCGTCGAAAACGTCGGCTTCCTGCCGACCCACATCACCGAACGGGGTCGCGCCGTTGGCGTGCGCTCGTCGGTCCGCATCGAACTCGTGCCCGACGACGACGTCGAGGTCGTCATGGGCGATCGCCGGCAGGATCTCGGCCACCTCGCGGGCCGGGTGGAGCGAACCGCGCCGTACGACGCGTGGCGCCGGCCCTGGGGCGAACCCGCCCGTCCGCTCGCGTGGATGGTGCGTTCGCCCCAGGGGACCCCTGGCCTCACGCTGGTCGCTTCGGCGAACGCCGCAGGCACCGCACGCGCACGCCTCGACTCCGCCCCTTTCCCGCCGCCCGTCGAGCCCCGCCAGGATGGAGAGCCCACACCCATGAAGGACCTCGCATGAACCCCTCCCGCGCGCGCGATGCGGCCGATCCGATCGAGCTCGAGATCCAGTGGCAACGCCTCATCAGCATCATGGACGAGGTCGACAACGCGACCGTCAAGACGTCGTTCTCGACGATCGTCGGAGAGAGCCGCGACTTCGCCTGCATCCTGGTGGACGCCGCCGGCGTCTCGCTGTGCCAATCGAGTTTCAGCCCGCCGAATTTCTGCGTCGTGCTGCCGCGAACGAGCAAGGTGGTGCTCGAGCGCTTCCCGCTCGAGACCTTGGAGCCGGGGGACGTCCTCGTCACGAACGACCCGTGGTACGGAACGGGCCACCTGCCCGACTACATCGTGCTGACCCCCGTGTTCCACCACGGCAAGGTGGTCGCGTTCATGGGGAGCGTCGCCCACCTCGCCGACGTGGGCGGGCACCCGGGGGACATCGAGGCGAGCGACGTCTTCACCGAAGGGGTTCGGATCCCCCCGTCCAAGCTCTACGAGGCAGGCCGCGAGAACCGGTTGCTGTTCGAGATCATCGGCGGCAACTGCCGGGTTCCCGAGCTGGTCCTCGGTGATCTGCGGGCGATCGCGGGGACGCACCGTGTCGGTGGGCGCCGCCTGCGCGAATTCCTCGACGATTACGGGATGAAGGATCTCGAAGACCTGTCGGACGAGATCCACGGGCGTTCGGAGCGCCTCATGCGCGAGCGGATCGACGCGCTTCCGAACGGGACCTGGGAGTTCGGACTCGACATCGACGGCTACATCGACATCGTCCACCTCCACGCCACCGTCACCGTGGACGGGGACGGCATCTACGTGGACTACAGCGGCACGAGTCCGCAGGTCGAGCACGCGGCGATCAACTGCACCTACAACACGACGTACGCCTCGACCCTGTATCCGTTCAAGTGCGCACTCGTCCCCACGATCCCGAACAACGAGGGCCTGTTCCGGCCCGTCACCGTCACGGCGCCGGAAGGGTGCATTCTCAACACCACGTTTCCGCACCCGGTCCAGGCGCGCGCCAAGACCACGAACAACATCAACCAAGTCCTGTTCGGCGCCGTGTGGCGCGTGCTCGGAGAGCATGCGCAGGCCGGCGCCGGGAGCATCTGGCCGATCAGCGTGCATGGCGACACGAGG
>CBDUCW010000019.1:0-14536 GCA_965365745.1 uncultured Trueperaceae bacterium | reverse complement strand
GCCGCGGATCGTGACGGTGCCGCCCCCCTCGCTCGCCGCCACCGCGTTGTCGATGAGGTTCGTCCACACCTGGTTGAGCTCGCTGCCGAAGCCGAGGACCTCGGGGAGGTCGGGGAGTTCGATGCGGAGTTCGACGCCGCGTTCGCGGAGACGGTGCCCGAGGATGGTCGCGGTGTCGCGGATGCCCCGTTCGACGTCGACGGGGCGCCGCTCCGTGCTCTGGTCCATGTACGAGTACGACTTCATGGCCGCGACGAGGGTCGAGATGCGTTTCGTCGCCTCGGCGAGCTCGAGGCCGAGCTGCCGCAGGGTGGCCTCCTTGGCGAGCCACGCGACCAGTTTCGGACCCTGGCCGGGTTCGAGCCGCGATGCCGTCCGAGCGAGATCGTCGCGCCGGTAGCCCGCGGCGACGAGCGTCGCTGCGGCGTCCCACGGATGGGGCGTGCCGATCTGGTCGAGCCAGTCGCCGAGTTCGTCCTCGAGGGCGGTGCGTTCGAGCGGGTCGAGGGTCGTCTCCGCCGTGCGGACCGCTTCCCCGCGCACATCCGCGACGGGGTCGGGCCTGCGGGCGTCCTCGTCCGGACCGGTCGGTTCGCCGCGGTCGTTCGCTCCGTCCGCGCCGGAGCGAACCGCCGAGCCCACGAGGTCGGTCGCCAGCCGCCCGAATTCGCCGAGCGTGTCGCTGAGTTCCGCCGCGCTGCGCCGCGCGGCCGAGGCCGGGTTGTTCAGTTCGTGCGCCAGACCGGCCGCCATCGTGCCCAGCCCGATGAGCTTCTCGCGCTGGGCCCCCGCCCGGGTGAAGCGGCGCGCCCGATCGAGCATCACGTGGACGAGGCGCGCGAGCACGCTCGGCGCGTGCCGCAACAGGTCCTCGATGCGGGACGTGGCGAACCTGCCGAGACGCACGGGCTCGAGCGCCGTGTTCCGGCCCGGGTACGCGTCCATGCGCGAGAAGGGCAGCTTGCCGGTCACCTCGCCGGTTCGCACGAGCATCGAGCGGAGCTCCATCCCGGGCTCGAACCGCGTCATCTCGGCGACGCCGCCGATGACGATCCAGAAGTACTCGGCGCGATCGCCGGCCTCGAAGATCACGCCCCCGGCCTCCAGCTCGATCGGCGTCGACTCCGCCGCGAGCCACGCGAGTTCGGCGTCCGGGAGGCCGGCGAGGTCATCCACGCCGCGCAGCTCCTCGAGGCGGATCGGGTCGGGGTCGCTCACGACGACGCCCCGCTGGGCGTGCCGTCGCTCACCCCGCTCGGCAGGCGCACGACGAAGCGCGTGTCGCCGGGTTCGCTCTCGACGGTGAGGCTGCCGTGGTGGCGCTCGGTGACGATGCGGTGGGCGAGGTCGAGGCCCATGCCGGTGCCTTCGCCGACGCCCTTGGTGGTGAAGAAGGGCTCGAAGATGCGGGGTCGGATCTCGGGCGGCACGCCGGGTCCGTCGTCCCAGATCTCGACGACCACGTCGTCGGAGCCGGGGGCGTGCCGCGCCCGAACGCGCACCGTGCCGCCCCCCTCGCTCGCCGCCACCAGCGCGTTGTCGATGAGATTCGTCCACACCTGGTTGAGTTCGCTCCCGAAGCCGAGGACGGGCGGCAGGTCGGGAAGCTCGCTCTGGAGCTCCACGCCGTGGTCGCGGAGCTTGAAGCCGAGGATGGTGATGGTGTCCTGGATCCCCTTCGCGACGTCGACCGGTCCCTTCTCCTCGCTCTGGTCCATGTACGAGTAGGACTTCATCGCCGACACCAGCGCCGAGATGCGGTCGGTGGCCTCGACGAGCTCCGATCCGACCGACTGCATCGCTGCGCCGCTCGCGAGCCACACCAGAACGGCGCGGCGGTGCTCGGACGGGACCCGCGCCAGCACGGGGATGAGCCCTTCGCGGTCGAAGCCTGCCGCGACGAGCGCGGCGGCGAGGTCCCACGGGTCCGGCAGCCCGCGGTCGTCGAGCCATGCCCCGAGCTCGTCCTCGCGATCGGCTCGCTCGACCGGACTCAGCCGGGCCCCCCCGGCCTCGTTGCGGGCACCGGCGAGCAGCGACCCGAGGTCGTCGCTCGTCGGGCCGCCGGCGGTGGCGCGATCGGCGGCGGCGGGGAGCGCGAGGGCCCGCACCAGCTGCGCCGTGGCGCCGTCGAGACGTTCGATCAGCACCGCGAGCTCGGCGGCGCTGCGGCGCGCCGCCGAGGCCGGGTTGTTGAGCTCGTGCGCCAGTCCCGCGGCCATCGTGCCGAGTCCGACGAGCTTCTCGCGCTGCGCGCCCGCCTGGGTGAAGCGCCGCGCCCGTTTGAGCATCAGGTGGACCAGACGCGCCAGCGTCTGGGGCACGTGGCGCGCGTAGTCTTCGACGCGATCGTGGGCGAGGGCCCCGGCACGCACGGGCTCGAGCGCCGTGGCGTGGCCGGGAAAGGCGCGCATCCGCGAGAAGGGGAGCCGCCCGGTGATCTCGCCGGCCCGCACCAGCATCGAGCGCATCTCGAGTTGCGGATCGGTGCGCGTCATCTCGACGACCCCGCGGATGACGATCCAGAAGTCGACGGCCGGCGCGCCCGGTTCGTAGAAGCCCGTGCCGGCGTCGAGCTCGAGCACCTCCGCCTCGGCCGCGAGCCAGGCGAGCTCGTCGTCGGGGATGCCGGCGAGATCGTCGACGGTGCGCAGCTCGTCGACGCGGATCGGCTCGATGGCGCTCACGACGAGCCCATCGCCCGCGGCGGCGCGAGCGGGAGCCGCACCCGGAAGCGGGTGTCGCCCGGCTTGCTCTCGACGTCGATGCGGCCCTGGTGGCGTTCGCGCACGATGCGGTTGGCGATGTCGAGCCCCATGCCGGTGCCCTCGCCGACCCCCTTCGTGGTGAAGAAAGGTTCGAAGATGCGGGGTTGGATGTCGGGCGGCACGCCGGGCCCGTCGTCGCGGACCTCGACGATGACGCTGTTCGACGGGACGTGATGCTCCGCGCGCAGTCGCACGGCGCCGCCGCCGTCGCTGGCGGCGCTGATGGCGTTGTCGAGCAGATTCGTCCACACCTGGTTCAGCTCGCTGCCGAAGCCCTGCACGCGCGGGACATCGCCGAGCTCGTCGTGGACCTCGACGGCGCGGTCCCGCGCCCGGTGGCCCAGGATCGCCATCGTGTCGCGGAGCCCGGCCACGACGTCGACGGGACCTCGCTCGTCGCTCTGGTCCATGTACGTGTACGACTTCATCGCGGCCACGAGCCCCGAGATCCGCTCGGTGGCCCGAGCCAGCTCGCTCCCCAAGCCGCGGAGCACGGCGTCCATCGTGACCCAGGTGAGCACGTCGCTCCCCAGCTCCGGGTCGAGGGCCGTCACGGCCTCCGAGAGCGCATCGCGGTCGAGGCCCAGGCCGACCAGGGCGGCAGCGGCGTCCCAGGGCTCGGGGACGCCGCGCGCATCGAGCCAGTCGCCGAGCTCGTCCTCGCGCTCGCTTCGCTCGAGCACGGAGAGGTCGGTTCGCTCGGACCCCGTCCCCTCGGCGAGCCGGGCCCCGATGGCCTCGAGCGACCCGTCGATCGACCCCTCGGCGTCGTGGAGGCGGGCGGCACGGCGGGCGAGGCGGATCCCGACGCCGCCGAAGCGGTCGAGGGCCGCTCCGATCTCGTCGGCGTTCCTGCGTGCGGCCGAGGCCGGGTTGTTGAGTTCGTGGGCGAGTCCGGCGGCCATGGTGCCGAGCCCGATCAGTTTCTCGCGCTGGGCCCCGGCCCGCGTGAAGCTGCGCGTGCGATCGAGCATGAAGTGCACGAGCCGCTCGGTCGTTTCGGGCGCGTGCAGGGCGAGCTCGGGGAAGCGCGCAGCGGGAAGGAGCGCCTGCCGAGCCGGTTCGAGCGCGACGCCGCGACCGGGTGCGACGCGGAGCCGCGAGTAGGGCAGACGGCCCCCGATCGAGCCCTCCTCGAGCACGAGCCCGTCGAGCGCGAAGCGGGTGTCTTCGCTTGCGAACGCGACCGAGCCCCGGAGCCCGATCCACATCCCGCCGATGTCCTCGCCCGCTTCGAAGAGGACCTCGCCGGCGCCCACCTCCACGGCCTGCGACGCCCCTGCGAGCCAAACGAGCTCGGCGTCCGGGAGCCCGGCGAAATCGGGCACGGCCCGGAGCTCGTCCACGCGGATGGGCGCGGGTTCGGCGGACGGATCGTTGGCTTCGGTCGCGGCCGTCACGACAGCGGGAGCCGCACGCGGAAGCGCGTGTCGCCGGGCTGGCTCTCGACCTCGAGGCTGCCGTAGTGGCGCTCGGTCACGATGCGGTTGGCGATGTCGAGCCCCATGCCGGTGCCTTCGCCGACGCCCTTGGTGGTGTAGAAGGGCTCGAAGATGCGCTGCTGGATCTCGGCCGGCACGCCGGGTCCGTCGTCGCAGATCTCGACCACCACGGCGTCGGACTCGACGAAGTGCTGGGCCCGCACGCGGACCGTGCCGCCGCCCTCGCCCGCGGCGACGACGGCGTTGTCGATCAGGTTCGTCCACACCTGGTTGAGCTCGCTGCCGAAGCCGGGCACCGGTGGAAGCTCGGGGAGTTCGTCCTCGAGCGTGACCCCGTGGTCGCGGATCTTGTGGCCGAGGATCGTGAACGTGTCGCGGATGCCCTTGGCGACGTCCACGGGGCGGCGGTCCTCGCTCTGATCCATGTACGTGTACGACTTCATCGCCGACACCAGCCCCGAGATGCGCTCGGTCGCTTCGGCGAGGTCGCTCCCCACGTGGCGCATCGTCGACTCCATGGCCAGCCAGTCGACGAAGGTCGCGCGCTGGCCCGGCGGAAGGCGCGCGGCGAAGGCTTCGAGGCCGCTGCGGTCGAAGCCGCTCGCGACGAGCACGGCGGCGGCGTCCCAGGCGTCGGGCGCGCCGAGATCCTCGAGCCAGTCGCCGAGCTCATCCTCGCGGTCGCTGCGCTCGAGCGGGTCGAGCTCGGTCGCGCGCGCCTGCTCCGCCCGCTCGTGCAGGGCGCGGAAGGGGTCGTCCTCCCCCTCCGCTTCGCCGAACAATGCATCGCGCAGCAGGGTCGAGGCGAGCCGGCCGAAGCGGTCGATGGTCGGTCCGAGCTCCTGGGCGCTGCGGCGTGCGGCCGAAGCCGGGTTGTTGAGCTCGTGCGCGAGGCCGGCGGCCATGGTTCCGAGGCCGATCAGCTTCTCGCGCTGGGCCGAGGCGCGCGTGAACATGCGCGTGCGGTCGAGCATGAGGTGCACGAGGCGCTCGGCGAGCCCCGGCGCGTGCACGACGAGATCGTGGAATCGGTCCGCCGGGAGGTAGGCGACCCGCAGCGGCGTCAGCGCGAAGCCTTGCCGCCGGTACACCCGCACGCGCGAGTAGGGGAGGCGGCCGGAGACGTCGCCGCGCTTCAGGATGAACGAGTTGAGCTCGAGGTTCGGGTCGGTGTTCGAGATCTCGACCGACCCCTCGAGCATGATCCACATGCGGTGGGCCGGATCGCTCGCGTGCAGCACCCGATCGCCCTTGTCGAACTCCTGCACCTCGACGCGCTCCGCCAGCCAGGCGAGGTCGGCGTCCGGCACGCCCGACAGGTCGCGGAGGTCGCGAAGCTCCTCGACCGTCACGGGCGGCGCAACGCTCACGTCGAGCCTTCGAGATCCCCGCCGAAGGGTGCCAGGTAGCGGTGCACGAACTGCACCGTGATCGAGCCCTCGCCCACGGCCGAGGCCACGCGCTTGACCGAGCCGCTGCGCACGTCGCCCGCGGCGAACACGCCGGGGAGGCTCGTCTCGGTGAGGTAGGGGTCGCGCTCCCCGAAGGCGCGGCGCTCGGCCTCGTCGAGTTGGGGACCGGTCCGCACGAAGCCGTACTCGTCGAGCGCCACGACGCCGCGCAGCCAATCGGTGGGCGGGCGGGCACCGATGAAGATGAAGAGCGACGCGCAGGCGAGCTCCTCCTCTCCACCGGGGCCCTCGAGCCGAACCCCCTCGAGCCGGGACTCGCCGTGGACCGCACGGACCTCGGTGCCGAGGCGCACGCGGATCTTGGGGTGTTCCTCGATGCGGGTGACAAGGTACTGCGACATCTTCGCGCCGAGGTCGTCGCCGCGGACCGCCATCACGACTTCCCGCGTGCGTTCGGCGAGGTGCAGGGCGGCCTGGCCCGCCGAGTTTCCGGCGCCGACGATCACGACGGCGTCCTGCTCGAGACCGCGGCTGTCCGAGACTGACGATCCGTAGTACACGCCGGCGCCGGTCAGACGCTCGAGCCCTTCGAGCTGCAGGACGCGGTAGCTCACGCCGGTCGCGACCAGCACCGAGTGCCCCGTGATCTCGCGCCCGTCGGCCAGGGTGAGCACCCGATAGGGGCCCTCCTCGCGTACGCCGCAGACCTCCTGCGGCACGATCAGCTCGGCCCCGAAGCGCCGCGCCTGCGTGGTCGCGCGCCGCGCCAGGTCGCCGCCCGAGAGGCCCGACGGGAAGCCGAGGTAGTTCTCGATGCGCGAGGACGTCCCCGCCTGGCCGCCCGGCGCGTCCTTGTCGAGCAGCGCGACCGAGAGTCCCTCCGACGCCCCATAGACCGCCGCCGCGAGCCCCGCGGGGCCGCCTCCGACGATCAGGAGATCGTAGAACTCGGCGTCGGGAGCCGTCTGCAGGCCGGCCTTGGCGGCGAGCTCGGCGAGCGTCGGCTTCGCGAGCACGGTGCCGTCCTCGAGCAGCACGGCCGGGAGGGCGGCCTCGCGGACGCCGGCCGCGCGCATGATCTGGCGCCCCTTGTCGCTGTCGGCGTCGAACCACCGGAACGGCACCTGGTTGCGCCCGAGGAACTCGCGGAGCGAATGCCCGTCGGCACTCCAGCGATCGCCGACGACGCGCAGGCCCCGCCACTCGGGCTGCCAGCCGGCGCGCCAGTCGTCGAGCAGGTCGTCGAGGACGGGGTAGAGCTTCTCCTCGGGCGGATCCCACGGCTTGAGGAAGTAGTGGTCGACCCGGCTCCGGTTGATCGCCTCGATGGCCGCGTCGGTGTCGGCGTAGGCCGTGAGCAGCGCGCGCTTGGTCCGCGGGAAGCGCTCGGCCACCTCGGCGAGGAGTTCGGTGCCGTTGAGGTGGGGCATGCGCTGATCGGCCAGCACGAGCGCCAGCGGCGTGGCCCGCGCTGCGACGGCGTCGAGGATCTGGTGCGCTTCGTCGGCGCCGCCGGCGCGCATGATGCGGTAGTGCTCGCCGTAGCGGCGGCGCAGGTCGCGGGCGACCGCCGACAGGACCTGAGGGTCGTCGTCGACGGCGAGGATCGTCGGCTTGGCTTCGCGCGAGACGCGCCGGGCGGGGGAGGCCTGAGGGTCCATCAGAAGGTCACATCCTCGTCGTAACAGTACGCCCACGTCTCCCCAGGCTCGATCGACCGGATCACCGGGTGACCTTGGTCGGCGGCATGGTGGCGCGCGTGGCGGTTCGGGCTCGAGTCACAGCATCCCACGTGGCCGCAGGTCATGCAGATCCGCAGGTGCACCCAGCGGTCGCCCGCCTCGACGCAGGCGGGGCAGACCATCTCGTCCGGGGCGTCGACGATCTCGACGAGGTCGAGGTGGCTGCAGGCGCCCGAGACCAGCTGCTCCGCGCTCAGCGCGATGCGATCGCCGGCGGCGTCGGGGGCGTCGAGACCGGGTTCGGCGGCGCCGGTGCGCCCCTCGGCGGCGTCGAGGCGCCGGTCGAGGCGCTCGATGAAGGCCTGGGCCTGGCCGGCGTCGACACCGAGCTGGCCGAGGACCGCGTCGGCCGTGCGCTCGGCCACGGCGCGGTCGGCGGCCAATACCACCGAGGCGCCGGCTGCGTGCAGCTCCTCGCCGACGTGCGCGAAGCGGGTCCCGACGACGATCGGGACGTCGGGGCGGGCGGCGCGGATGACCGCGGTCGCCCGGGCCGCCCGTTCGGCGTCGTCGTCGGGGATGACCACGAGGCGCGCTCCGTACAGGTTCGCGTGCTCCAGGATGTGCGCCCGCGTGTAGTCGCCGATCACCACGTGCCGGCCCCGCTCGCGGGCCTGGGTGGCGCCGCTCGGCGAGAGGGTCACGATGCCGTAGACGATCCCGGCCTCGTCGAGCACGTCGGCGAGCGCCCGCCCCGTGGTCCCGTAGCCGAGAAGCAGCGCGTGCTCGTCGAGATCGAGGAAGCCTTCCTCCTCGCTCGGCGCGTCGGCGTCGGTCGGCTTCGCGTCCCGCGACAGGCGCCTGCCGAGGGCCGTTCCCGCCCACGCCAGCAGCGGCGTGGACGCCATCAGCAGCACCGTCGCGGCGATGAAGGTCTGCGTGCCCGCCTCGCCCAGGCCGGCCGGCGTGAGCCCCACGTCGCGCCCGGCCTTCTCGAGCACGAAGCCGAACTCGCCGACCTGCGCCAGCAGCAGGCCGGCGGGGAGGGCGGTCGCCCACGAGAGCCCGAGCGCACGCGCCGACAGCGCGGTCCAGGCGCCCTTGAGCACCAGCACGCCGACCACCACGGCGAGCACCAGCGCCAGGTTCTCCACGAGGAAGCCCAGGTCGAGGAGCAGCCCGACCGACAGGAAGAAGGCGGCGCTGAACACGATCTGAAGCGGCAGGATCTCGCTGAGCGCCTGCTTGCCGAAGCGGCTCTCGGACACCATCAGCCCGGCCAGGAAGGCCCCGAGCGACAGCGACACGCCTGCGAGGGAGGTGAGGTAGGCCGTGACGAAACAGACGCCGATCACGGTGAGCAGGAAGACCTCCTGCGAACAGGTCCGGCCCACCGCTTCGAGCAGCAGCGGCATCCCGCGCCGCGCGATCAACAGCACGGCCGCGATGATCGCGCCGGCCGTCAGCAGGGCGAGCGCGAGGCCGCCGGGGCCGCCCCCGCTGCCGGCGAGCATCGGCACGAGCAGCACCATGCCGACGACTGCGAGGTCCTGGAAGATCAGCATCCCGAGCGCGGTCTGGCCCACGGGTGTCGAGGTCGTACCGCCGTCCGACAGAAGCTTCATCACGATGGCCGTCGAGGAGAGCGCCAACAGGCACCCGGTGAAGATCCCCACCGTCCAGTCGACGCCGAAGGCGCGCAGCACCACGGCGGTGAAGGCCGTGATGCCCACCACCTGCAGCCCCCCGCCCCCGAAGATCAACCTCCGGATGCGGTTGAGCGTCTCGAGGCTGAACTCGATGCCGATCGTGAACAGCAGCAGGATCACGCCGACCTCGGCGGCGGCGTCGATCAGGCGGGGATCCGTCACGACTCCGGCCGCGCTCGGCCCGAGCACGACCCCGGTCGCGAGGAAGGCGATGATCGGCGTGATCTTCAAGCGGTGGAAGAGGTAGGCGATGAGCGCCGACACGCCGAGCAGGACGCTGAGCTGGGGCACGAAGGCAGGAACCTCGCCTGCTGCGAAGGCCTGCCCTCCGAGGGAGAGCACGCTCAGGGCGACGAGGGGCGCCAATGGGTGGGTCGCGGCGCGGCCCCGGCGCGCAGGGTGCACGCCGCCCGCTCCGCCCGGCCGGTCTGGGGAGGACATAGGTGAGGCTACGCGCGGGCGCGCGCGAGCGCAAGTCCGCGGGCGCCGGCCCGGCGTCCGCTCGCCAATGCGCTCGCCAATCCGCTCGCCACGACGCGGGAGCGACGCCGGGGCGACACGGGGCTCGCGCGGGTCGCGGCGTCCGCGCAGGACGAGGAACGGAGGCGTGCGGATGCCGTGCTAGACTCCCGGCGGCAATTGCCCGCGGGCCGGGCTCGACCGCCCGCGGTTCGGAGGCGTGATTCCCGTGACCGACAGACCGATACTCGTTCCACCCACGATCGCGCGGCGCCCGTGACCGCCGCGTCGACCGACCTCGCTGCGGCCCTGGCGCGCCTCGAGCGCGGTGCCGAGCACATCGTGCCCGAGGCCGAGCTCGCCGCGAAGCTGAAGACGGCGGCCGACGAGGGTCGGCAGCTCCGCATCAAGCTCGGCGTCGACCCGTCGTCGGCCGACCTCCACCTGGGGCACGCGGTGGTGCTGCGCAAGCTGCGGCAGTTCCAGGACCTCGGCCACCGCGTCGTGCTGATCATCGGCGACTTCACCGCGACGATCGGCGATCCGTCGGGGAAGAACAAGACGCGGCCGGTGCGGACGCTCGACGAGACGCGCGCCTACGCCGCGAGCTACGTGGAGCAGGCCTCGCTGGTGCTCGACACCGACGAGGCGAAGCTCGAACTCCGCTGGAACAGCGAGTGGCTCGAGCCGCTCGGCTTCGGTGAGCTCGTGCGCCTCGCCTCGAGCTACACGGTGGCGCGCATGCTCGAACGCGACGACTTCAGCCAGCGCTACGCCGCCGGCACGCCGATCAGCGTCCACGAGTTCCTCTACCCGCTCGCCCAGGGCTACGACTCGGTGGCGGTCGAGGCCGACGTCGAGCTCGGCGGGACCGACCAGCTCTTCAACCTGCTCGTCGGCCGCGACGTGCAGCGCCACTACGGCCAGGAGCCGCAGGTGGCGCTCACCACGCCGCTGCTCGAGGGGCTCGACGGCGTCGAGAAGATGTCGAAGTCGCTGGGCAACTACATCGGCATCGCCGAACCGGTCGACGCGATGTTCGCCAAGGCGATGAAGGTGCCCGACGAGCTGCTGCTCCGCTACGCCGAGCTGTGCACGGGGCTCGAGCTCGCGTCCTTCGCGTCGCTGCTCGAGGCCGATCCGGTCGGCGCCCACCGCCGCTTCGCGCGCGCCCTCGTGGGCATCTACCACCCGGACGTGGAATCCGACGCGGTCGACGCCGCCGAGGCCCGCTACGACGACGTGGCCAAGGGCGGGATCCCCGACGACGTGCCCGAGTTCGCGGTCCCGGCCGACGAGTTCGGCGACGACGGCACCGTCGGCGTGCTGCGCGTGGCCACGCTGGCCGGCCTCACCCAATCGAACGGCGAGGCGCGCCGTCTCATCCAGAACCGCGGTCTGCGCCTCGACGGCGAGCAGCTCGAGGATCCGCGCACGATGCTGCGCCTCGACGCCCCGCGCGTGCTGCAACGGGGCAAGGACACCTTCGTGCGGGTGCGGCGGGGCTGAACGCGGGGCAGGGCGCGCGGAACGCCGCGCGAAACGCTCCGCGTGGCGAAGCCTCCTAGATCGCCAGCACCTTCGCCAGCTCGAAGAGCTCCCAGTCGAGCTCGCGCTCGTTCTCCCAGACGTCCGACAGCGGGACGTAGGCGATCCCCCGCTTGTCGACGCCGACCATCATGCCGGACTGGCCGTCGATCAGCCCCTTTACGGCGTAGTGCCCGAGCCGCGAGGCGAGCACGCGGTCGCGCGTCGACGGGCTGCCGCCGCGCTGCACGTGGCCGAGGATCGAGGTGCGCACCTCGTAGGTGCAGCGCGCCTGCAGCTCCTTCTGGAGCTCGAGCGCGCCGCCGGGGAAGGCCCCTTCGGCGACGACGACGATCGACGAGCTCTTGCCTCGGTCCTGGGCAGCGATGACGGCGTCGACGACCTCGGTCGCCGACATGTCGGCCTCGGGGAGCAGGATCGCTTCGGCGCCGCCGGCGACGCCGACGTAGAGGGCGATGTGCCCGGCATGGCGGCCCATGACCTCGACCAGGAACAGGCGGTCGTGGCTGGCGGCCGTGTCGCGCAGGCGGTCGACGGCTTCGAGTGCGATGTTGATCGCGGTGTTGAAGCCGATCGACACGTCGGTTCCGTAGATGTCGTTGTCGATCGTGCCCGGGATGCCGATGACGTTCACGCCGTGCTCGTCGTGCAGCTTCGACGCGCCGCGGAACGATCCGTCGCCGCCGATGACGACGAGGCCGTCGATGTCGTGCTCGGCGAGTTGGCGCGCGGCCTCGGCGCGCCCTTCGGGCTCCATGAACGGCATGCAGCGGGCGGCCCGCAGGATGGTGCCGCCGCGTTGGATGATGTTCGCGACGCTGCGCGGTCCCATCTCGACGATGTCGCCTTCGATGAGGCCCTGGTAGCCGCGGTAGACGGCGGAAACGCGCAGGTCGGCGTGGATGGCGGTGCGGACGACGGCCCGGATCGCAGCGTTCATTCCCGGCGCGTCGCCGCCGCTGGTGAGGACGGCAAGGTGCTTCACGAGCGACCAGTATAGCCGTCTCGAGCCGCGCTCCGCGGCCTGGGACGCACCCGGGTCGTTCGTCCCGAAGGCCGTGTGCGATGATCTCGACATCATGATCATTGCTGCCGTGAAAGAAACTGCTGCCGGGGAGCGGCGCGCGGCGTTGACGCCGAGCGTCGTCGAACGGCTCGTCCGTCTCGGCGCCGAGGTCCAGGTGCAGGCCGGCCTCGGCGCTCCGCTGGCGATCGCCGACGCGCGCTACGAGGAGGCCGGGGCCACCGTCGTCGCCGACGAGGCCGCGCTCCTTCGCGCGGCCGATCTCGTGGCGATGGTCGCGCCGCCCGACCCGGCCCGCCTGCGGCCGATCGAGCCCGGCACCGCCATCGTCGGTTTCCTCGATCCGTTCCGCGAGCCCAAGCTCGTCGAGGCGCTGATGAAGCAGCAGCTGGCGGCGCTGTGCATGGAGCTGATCCCACGCTCCACGTACGCGCAAAAGATGGACGCGCTGTCCAGCCAAGCCAGCCTCGCCGGCTACGCCGCCGTGCTCGAGGCCGCCGCCCACAGCCCCAAGGCGCTTCCCATGATGACCACGCCGGCCGGCACCATCGCGCCCGCCCGCGTGTTCGTCATCGGCGTCGGCGTCGCCGGTCTGCAGGCGATCGCCACGGCCAAGCGCCTCGGCGCCCGCGTCGAGGCCTACGACACCCGCCCCGTGGTCGCCGAACAGGTGCAGTCGCTCGGCGCGAAGTTCGTGGTGCTCGACGTCGGCGAGACCGGCCAGACCGAGCAGGGCTACGCCAAGGAGCTCACCGAAGAACAGCTCGAGATGCAGCGCAAGCAGATGGCCGCGGTGTGCGCCCGCAGCGACATCGTGATCACCACCGCGCAGCTCTTCGGACGCCCCGCGCCCCGCATCGTCAGCGACGCCATGGTGGCCGGCATGAAGCCGGGCAGCGTGATCGTCGATCTCGCCGCCGGCACCGGCGGCAACGTCGAGGGCAGCGAGCCCGACCGGGTGGTCGAGAAGCACGGGGTCACGATCGTGGGGCATACGAACCTGCCCAGCCACGTCGCGCTCGACGCCTCGCAGATGTACGCGAGCAACGTCTTCAACCTGATCCAACACGCTTGGAACGCCGAGGAGGAACGCATGGTGCTCGACACCGACGACGACGTCATCGGCAGCGCCCTGCTGGTCCAGGGGGGACGGGTGCGCGACGAGCGCGTCCGCTCCGCGCTGGGCCTGGAGGACGCCGCCACGGCCGAACCCGGGGGCGCGGCATGAGCGGCGAACTCGTCCTCCTGCTGTTCATCTTCGTCCTGGCGATCTTCCTGGGCTTCGAGCTGATCAACAAGGTGCCCAGCCAGCTGCACACGCCGCTGATGTCGGGCTCGAACGCGATCTCGGGGATCAGCATCGTCGGGGCGATCCTCGCCGTCGAGATCGGCGGCGGTTTCGGCACCGCGCTCGGCGTGGCGGCGGTGATCTTCGCGACGATCAACGTGGTCGGCGGCTACCTCGTCACCGACCGGATGCTCGGCATGTTCCAGACCGGGCGGAAGCCCGGCGACGGCGGAGGCGATTGACGTGTCCGCCCTGATCAACGTCGCCTACATCGCCGCTTCGGTCCTGTTCATCTACGGCCTCAAGATGCTCGGCCGCGCCGAGACCGCCCGCCGCGGCAACCTCGTGTCGGCGGGGGGCATGCTGCTCGCCGTCGTCGTCACGCTGCTGCAGTCGGGCATCGACTACACCTGGATCCTCGTCGGCATCGCGGCCGGCAGCGCCATCGGCGCGGTCGCCGCCCGGATGGTCAAGATGACCGCCATGCCCGAGATGGTCGCCCTCTTCAACGGCTCGGGCGGTCTGGCCTCGATGCTGGTCGGGTGGGCGGAGTACCAGCGCAACCCCGGCGCCGACGCCTTCACGCTGGCCGCCATCGGCCTCGCCGTGATCATCGGTGGCATCGCCTTCACCGGCTCGCTCGTCGCCTTCGGCAAGCTCGCCGGCCGCCTGCCGGGACGCCCCATCCAATACCCCGCCCAGCAGCTCGTCAACGGCGCGCTGCTCGCCGGCGCGGTGGTCGCCGCCGCCCTTGTGGTCGTCATCCCCGGCGCTTGGAGCTACCCGCTGTTCCTCCTCGTGATCGCCGCGGCGCTGGTGCTCGGCGTGCTCGCCGTCATCCCCATCGGCGGCGCCGACATGCCGATCGTCGTCAGCCTGCTCAACGCCTACTCGGGCATCGCCGCCTCGATGGCCGGCTTCGTGATCGGCAACAACGTGCTGATCGTTGCCGGTTCGTTGGTCGGCGCCTCGGGGCTGATCCTGACCCAGATCATGTGCAAGAGCATGAACCGCAGCCTGACGAACGTCCTGTTCAGCGGCTTCGGCGGGGTGGAGCAGAGCGGCGGCATGGAGATCGAGGGCGAAGCCAAGCCGATCACGGCCGACGACGCCTTCTTCATCCTCGAGGCTGCGAGCAGCGTGATCTTCGTGCCGGGCTACGGCATGGCCGTGGCGCAGGCGCAGCACGCCGTGCGTGAACTCG
>CBDUCW010000018.1:0-14758 GCA_965365745.1 uncultured Trueperaceae bacterium | reverse complement strand
CGCGATATTCGTCCTCCCGCCGCTCGCTGGGGTCGACGCCGAGGGGCCGCGCCTCGTCTATGCCGCCGCCCGCGCGGAACCGTGATGCGGATCGCGTCGAGGGACGGCGGCCCGCAGCCGCCGACCGCGGTTCGCTGAGCGCCCATGGTCTTCACGAGCACCGTCTTCCTGTTCCTGTTCCTGCCGCTGTTCCTTGCGGTGTACCACCTGGTGCCGCTGCGCTGGCGGCTCGGCTGGGTGCTCGTGGCGTCGTACGCCTTCTACGGCTGGTGGCGCCTCGACTTCCTTGCGCTCCTCGCCGGAACGACGCTGTGGACCTGGACGATGGGCCGCTTCGTGCGCGAGCGGGCGCGCCGGCCGGCGCGAGCCCGTGCGGGCCTGGTCGCGGGCGTCGTCGGGAACCTCGCCGTGCTCGCCTACTTCAAGTACGCGGACTTCGGCATCGAGAGCCTCAACGCGCTGCTCGCTGCGCTCGGCGGCGGGGAGTTGCGCCTGGCTGGGCTGCTGCTCCCGATCGGGATCTCGTTCTACGTGTTCCAGAGCGTGTCGTACCTCGTCGACGTTTGGCGCGGCGACGCTCCCGGCGATCGCGGACTGGTCGAGGTCGCCGCCTACATCGCGCTCTTCCCGCAGCTGATCGCCGGCCCCATCGTTCGCTTCAAGTCGATCGTGCGGCAGCTCGACGATCCGCGCGCGAGCTGGCTCGACTTCGGTGCCGGCGCACAGCGGTTCATGCTCGGCTTCTGCAAGAAGGTGCTGATCGCCGACACCGTCGCCCCGATCGCCGACGCCGCGTTCGCGCTCGGAACGCCGAGCCTGGCGGACGCGTGGCTCGGCGTGCTGGCCTACGCGGTGCAGCTCTTCTTCGACTTCTCGGGCTACAGCGACATGGCGATCGGACTCGGACGGATGATGGGGTTCCGGTTCCTCGAGAACTTCGATCGCCCCTACACCGCGCGGACGATCAACGACTTCTGGCGGCGCTGGCACATCAGCCTGTCGCGCTGGTTGCGCGACTACCTGTACATCCCGCTGGGCGGCAACCGACGCGGGCGCCGGCGTACCTACATCAATCTGATGGTCGTCATGGTGCTCGGCGGCCTGTGGCACGGCGCCGCCTGGACCTTCGTCCTGTGGGGCGCCTGGCACGGCGCGCTGCTCGCGGCCGAGCGATGGATCTCGGAGCGCGGCGGCGAGCTGCGCCTCCCCGCCGCGATCGCCGGCGCGCGCACCTTCGTCTTCGTTCTGGTCGGCTGGGCGCTGTTCCGCGCCGACGGGGCCGGCGCGGCCGTCGGCATGCTGGCGGGCATGGTCGGGGCGAACGGTGCGGGCCTGTCGGACGCCTTCGCCTGGCAGATCCCCTCGTCGGCGCTCGCCGTGCTCGGGATCGCACTCGTCTTGCAGTGGGCACCGGCGGCGCTGGCTGCGCTGACCCAGGTGCGCGGACGGCGGGTCGCCCGGAGGGCCGCGCGGCTCCGCGGGGCGCTGTCGTTCGCGATCGCACCGCTCTTCGTCGTCGGCGTCCTCCAGGCCGCCGCCCGCACCACCTCTCCGTTCCTCTACTTCCAGTTCTGATGGCCCTCCGGTCCCCCCCGTCCCCGCCCCCGAAGGCGAGCGCCGACGCGCGGCGCCACGTCGCCGGCGCGACCTTCGTCGCCGTGCTCGCCCTCGGCTTCGTGCTCGCCGTCGCGAACCCGGTGCTGCGCGACGTGCCGTCGGCCGACCTCCGCAGCGGCGCCTGGGCGCGGACCTTCCAGGCCGCGTTCGACGAGGCCAGCCCGGTCGCGGCCGCGGCAGGCACGCTGCGCGGCGTGACGGGGTGGATCCTGTTCGAGGAGGGTCCGGCCGGCGTGCTGGTCGGCGACGACGGGTGGCTGTTCAGCGCCGAGGAGCTGGCCTGGGACGCCGGCGCCGACGCCCGCCTGAGGGCGAACCTCGAGCGCATCGCGGCCGCCGCCGCGACGCTCCGCGACGAGGGCATCGAGCTGGTCGTCGTGCCCGTCCCGGCCAAGGCGCGGGTCGAAGCCGACCGCCTGAGCGACGTCCGCCTCCCCGCGGAACCCGCCGCGCGCTACGACCGGGCGCTCGACGCGCTCGCGGCCGCCGGGGTCGCGGCGGTCGACGCCCGGGCGCCGCTGGTGGACCTGAAGCGGCGGGGAGGCGCCCCGTTCCTGCGCACCGACACGCACTGGACCCCCGAGGGTGCCGCCGCGGTCGCGGCCGACGTCGCCGCGGTCGTCCGGCGCGCGGCGCCCGATGCGGACCTCGACGGCGCGAGCTACGAGCTGCGCCGGGGGCCTGCCGCGAAGTACCGCGGCGATCTGCTGCGCCTGTTCGAATTCGGCCCGTGGCACGACCGTCTGGCGCCGCCCGACGACGTCGTGGCGCCCCGTTCGGCGGTCGCCACCTCCGCGCCGTCGACCGACCTCTTCGCAGCGCCGGAGCTGCCCGTCGTGCTCGTCGGCACGTCGTACAGCGCCGATGCCCGCTGGGGCTTCGCCGATGCGCTCCGCCTCGAGCTGGGGGTCGACGTCCTCGAGGCGGCTCGCTCGGGCGCGGGCGCGCTCGCGCCCATGGAGGCCTACCTCGCCGGCGAGGCCCGCCGCGCCAGCCCGCCGGACGTCGTCGTCTGGGAGATCCCCGAGCGCTACCTGACGCAGCCGCGGTTGGGCCCCCCCTCCGCGTCGGCCGGAGCCGACCTCCCCGGGGTCCTGCCGTGAGCGCGGGCCGACGCGGCGAGCCCCCGACCGGGCGAAGCGGAGCGCGGCGCCGCCGGCACCGCGGCGGAACCGCTGCGGCGATCGCCGGTCGCATCGCAGCCGTGGCGCTCGCCTTCGCGGGGCTCGTGCTCCTCGTCGGGTCGGTTGCCGTCGCGCAGACCGATGCGCGCGGCGCGGCCCCGCCCGCCGATGCCCCGTCGGCCGGCCCCCCGCCCGGCGGCGTCCTCGAACTGACCTTCACCGGCACGCTGAGCGCCGCGCAGGTCGACGCGCAGACGGCCGGGCGGTTTCGCAACGACGGCGAGCGTCCACCGCGCGCCCGCACCGCGGTCGACACGTACCTGCTTCGCTACGCCACCCGTGGGCACGACGGCGCCGAGGCCGCGGCGCTCGCCCAGCTCTTCGTGCCCCAGGACCCGATGCGGGTCGCCGACCGGAGCCTGCTGCTGGCCTTCGCCCCCGGGTCGACCGGGCTCGTCGAGGCGTGCGCGCCGTCGCGCGGTTGGGTCGAGTCGCGTCGGCTCGAGACCTACGGGGCCACCACCCTCGCCTACGCCGGGCAGGGCATCGTCGCCGTGATGCCCAACTACCTCGGCTTCTTCGACGTGGGCCTGCTGCAACCGTACTTCGTCGCCGATGCCGAGGCGCACGCGGTGCTCGACGCGCTGCGCGCCGTCCCCCTGGCGCTCGCCGAACTGGGCCGCGACCTCGCCCTCGGGGTCGCCTTCGTGGCCGGGTTCTCGCAGGGCGGCCACGCGGCCTTCGCCGCGGCGGACGCCCACACCCGGTACGCGCCCGAGGTCCCGCTGCGCGGCGTGCTCGGATTCGGGGCGAGCACGCAGATCGCGGCCACCTTCGAGGAGTTCACCTACGTGGCCCCGTGGATCCTGCATGCTTGGAGCGTGCTGTTCCCCGAGCGCATCGATCCGGACGCGATCCTGGTCGAGCCCTACGCGCGATCGCTCGCCGCCGACGCCGAGCGGCTGTGCATCGCGGGCGTGCAGCGCTACTACCCCAGCGGCCCCGAGTACCTCTACCGCCCCGCGTTCCTCGAGGCGCTGCAGACGGGCACGCTCGACACCGCGTTCCCCGGGTTCGCGGCGCTCGCCGCCGACAACGATGCCGGCCTGACCGGTCACGGCTTCCCGGCGATCGTGCTCCAGGGCGTCGACGACCCGGTCGTGTCGCTCGCCACGCAGGACGCCTTCGTGGCGGAGCTGTGCGCCCTCGGGAGCGCCGTCCGCTACCCGAACTACCTGCGCACCCGGCACGAGACGCGCTACATCGGCTTCCCCGACGCGGTCGCCTGGATGCGCGACCTCGCCGGGGGCGTCGCTCCGCCCGACGACTGCGCGCAGGTGACGAGCCCGTGAGGGGCCGCGCCGGAGCGACCCGATGCCTGCTGGCGACGCCGCTGGCGCTGCTGCTGGCGCTGCTGCTGGTCGTGCCCCTCGCCGCGGCGGCCGCGCCGCCCGGCACCGCTCCGGCTGCGGCGAACGACGGCGAGACCGGCGCCGATGCGCTGCCGCCCGGGACCGTCACCGCCGTCGATGCGCTCGGAACGGCGTCGGCTGCGGACGCACAGGCGCGGGTCGCCCCCCTGTTCGCGCCCGTCGGCGGCCCCGTCCTCGAGAACGCCGTCGACGGCTATCGGATCCGCTTCGTCACCACCACGCCCGACGGGACGTCGACCGAGGTCGCTGCGACGCTCTACCTCCCCGCCGCCGATGCGGTCGACCGTCCGCTCCCCGTCTACGCCTTCGCGTCGGGAACGACCGGGCTCGCGGCGAAGTGCGCGCCGTCGCGCGAGGCCGCCTACGATCCGACGCTCGGCTACTACGAGCCCTACCTGATGAGCTACGCCGCCCGCGGGTACGTCGCGATCCTGCCGGACTACCTCGGCTTCGACCTCCCCGGTCGCGTTCAGGCGTACTTCGACGCCGAGGCCGAGGCCCGCGTCCTGCTCGACGCGATCCGCGCCGTGCACGCCTTCCTCGGCGCGCCGCTGCAGGGCACCCCGGCGCCTCCGTCGGCAGCGCGCCCGCGCGCCGGGGTCGAGCTGTCCGGGGCCGTGTTCACCGCGGGCTACTCGCAGGGCGGGCACGCCGCCTACGCGGCCGCCGACCGCCGGGCCGACTACGCGCCCGAGGTGCCGTTGGACGGCATGATCGGCTTCGGGTCGACGACGAACGTCGAACGGCTGCTCCGCGACGGTCCGTACTACGCGCCCTACATCGCGCGGGCGTGGCAGCAGCAGTTCGGACTCGACCCCGCTGCGATCCTGGCCGAGCGGTGGCTCGACGGGCTCGATGCGGTGGCGGCCGCGGAGTGCGTCGACCGCGCCCAGCAGATCTACCCCTTCGACGCCGAGCAGATCTACCGCACGTCCTTTCGCGAGGCGCTGTTCGCCGGCGCCCTCGCCGCCGAAGCGCCCGAGGTCCACGCGCTCCTCGAGGCGAACCGAACCGGCCTCGCCGGCCACGGCCTTCCGGGGCTGCTGGTGCAGGGCGGCGACGACATCATCGCCAGGGATGCGACCCAGGAGCGCTTCGTGGCCGAGCTCTGCGCGGCGGGGAGCGACGTGACGTACGCGCGCTTCCCCGGTGTGCGCCACCGCTACACGCGAGCGGCCGGCTTCGAGGCCTCGATCGCGTGGATGGAAGCGATCGCGGCGGGCCGGCGTCCGATCGCCACCTGTCGCGCGGAGCGCTAGCCCTGCCACGTGGAGCGGTGTTGGGACCGAGCCCCGGAACCGCCCCAGCGCACGCCCCACGGAGCCCGGCACCGAGTCCAGAACCGAACCAAGCACCGAGCCCAGCACGGAGCCCTGAGCAGGGTTCAGCGCCAAGCCCAGCACCGAGCCTGGCGTCCCCCCGTCGGATCGGCGTCGTCAGCCTCCGGGCCGGGGGTCGTCCAGGGCATCCCCGCCCTCGAATACCCAGGCGTCCACGTCGCGCACGGGCTCGTACCCGATGCGGCGGTAGATGCCGTTCGACGTCGGGTTGTCGAGGTTGGTGAACAGCATGACCCGCTCGAAGCGCGCGAGCAGCCTCCGGGAGAGCCAGGACACGAGCGCCGTGGCGAAGCCCCGCCGGCGCTTGTCCGGCGGCGTGAAGACGGCCGAGATGCGGATCCCGGACGGGGTCGGACCGGTGTAGCCGGCCATCGCCGCGGGGCCCTCGGGGGTCTCCCACAGCGCCAGGCCCGAGGTCTCGTCGGCGTCGAGCCACGCCGCGATGTCGTCGCTCGTCCGCGCCGGCCGCTCGCTCCGTCGGGTCTCGTCGGGCAAGGCTTCGGCTTCGAATGCGTCGAGCCAGGCGGCGATCAAGGGGCCGTCGGCGGGCCGCGCCATGCGCATCCGGCCGCGCGTGCCGAGCACCTCGAGCACGTCGCTCGCCTGGTACAGCCGCTGCCTCATCCCCGGGCGTGCGCGGCCGGCTCCACCGGCCTCGACCCACGCCTCGGCGAAGGCGGCCGCCGCCTCGTTCGGACCCAACACGCCGGGGAGCGTCTGCCCGGCGCGCCGGTCGCGGCGCGCCGCCAGCGCGCGCGCGACGTCGGCCGCATCGCCCGGTTCGAACTCGCCCAGCACCAGTTGGCGGGGCGGGGTCTGCACCGCCACGCCGGCGACCTCGCCGCCGCGCTCGGCCCGGAGCAGCAGCGGCGCCGGGGACGGACGTGGGTCCGTCGCGGTCGTCGGAGCGCCGCTCGGTGCGACGGCGGCCCGGCGCACGAGGTGGCCGAGGATCGCCCAGAGGAGGGTGTGCTCGACCTCGCGGGCGAGCAGGACCGGCCGGACGAGGCTCAGGAAGCGCGCCGGCTCGTCGTCGAACTTCAGCTCGAGGGGAGGGTCGCCCATCCGAAGGAGCTCAGTCGATCGCCACGACGACGACGCGGCTTTCCAGGTCCCGCACGTCCTGCAGGTGGCAGAGCTCGGTTCCGGGCGTGATCGCCCGCCAGGCGCCGTCGCGGGTGACCATCACGGCCCCGTCGGCCCCGAGGCTGCAGAGCACGGTTCCGACGCCGCGCGCGACGATGCTGCGCGCCGCGGCGACCGCGGCCTCGGCATCGGCGACGCTCTGCCCGACGAGCCGCTCGAGCTCGTAGCGGTTCGGTTTGATCATGTCGACGCCGGCGTCGACGGCGACCTCGAGCTCGCTCCCGTCGGCATCCACCATCACCTTCACGCCGTCGTTCTGGGCGCGGGCCGCGACCTCGCTGTAGAAGCCCGACGGCATGCCGCGCAGCACGCTGCCCGAGAGGGCCAGCCAATCGGGGGCACGCAGCTCGAAGAGGGCGTCGAGCAGGCTGGCGAGGTCGCCCTCGGCGACCGCCGGCCCCGGGCCCGAGACGCGAAGCTGCTGCCCCTGGTCGTCCTGCACGATCGCGTTGGTGCGCGTGACGCCGCTGAAGCGGGTGAACCAGGTGCGCACGCCCTCCTGGCGCAGCAGGTCGTCGACCTCGTCGCCGGCCCGGCCGCCGACGAAGCCCATGGCGACGGTGGGGTGGCCGAGCCGAGCGGCCACCCGGCTCACGTTGATCCCTTTGCCCCCGGGTTCGCGCCGCACGGAACGGGCGCGCACCGTGTCGTCGAAGCGCACGTCGGCCACGCGGTACGTGAGGTCGAGGGCGGGGTTCGGAGTCAGGGTATGAATCACGGATCGAGTATAGGGGCGGCGCGCGCCTCGCGCCCCGCGTTCACCCCTCGGGCGGCAGCGGAAGCATGAAGCAGGCGAGCTCGTCGTGCTCGTCGAAGCCCTGCTTCGGGTAGAAGTCGCGCGCGTAGGCCTCGCCGCCCTTGCCGCTCATCAGCACCAGCCGCTGGCAGCCGACGGCGTGCGCTTCGCGCCGGACGGCGTCGAGCAGCGCGGTGCCGGCACCGTTGCCGCGGTGGCCCGAGTGGACGAAGAGGTCCGAGATCAGGCCGTCGACGCCCTGCCGGTAGTTGTGCGTCCAGTTGACGGCGGCGAAGCCGACGACCCGATCCTCGAGCTCGGCGACCCACACCGCGTGCGGACGGTCGGCGTCGGCGCCGTCGCCGATCGCGGCGCGCAGCCGCTGCCGCGTCAGGGCGTCGGGTTCGGCCAGGACCTGCGTGACGCCGACGTCGGCCAGGATGTCGCCGATCGCCGCGGCGTCGAGGCGGTCGGCCGGGCGAACGCGCACGCGCCCCGTCTCGGGGGCGGCCTCCTGCGGTGGCGCGGTGGGCGCCGCGTCGAGGCCGGCCGCGGGCCCGACCCCGCCCGCGCCGTTCGGGGTGGGCGCCGGGGCCGCGCCCGCAGGGGCCGGGGCGGGCGACCCCTGGGGCGCCCGGTCGTCGGATCGGCTCGGCTTGGATGGCTGCGTGTCGCTCACGGACTCCTCCTGCGCGCCCGATGGTAGCGGGCCGGTTCGCAGGTCGACGTCGAGAGGGCGACGCCTCGCTAGGCGAGCCGAAGCACCTTGGGGGCGACGTCGACCCCGGGAACGGAGCCCGGAAGCCGCGCCGCGTCGAGGCCCACGCCCTTCGCAGCCCAGGCCATGTGCGGCGTCGTGAACCCGACGAAGGCACGGCCGTCGGCGGTGAGGCAGATCAGGCCGCCGTCGCCGCCCACCTCGGCGAGTTCGTCGAAGCAGCGCCGCACCGCCCCCTCGCCGCGCGCGTCGCGACCGAGCGCCTCGGCCAGCGCCTTGGCGGTCGAGCGCAGCAGGAAGGCCTCGCCCTTGCCCGTGCAGCTCACTGCCACCCCGGCGTCGGCCAGCGTCCCCGCCCCCAGGATCGGGGTGTCGCCCACGCGTCCGGGCTCCTGCCCGAGGCGACCGCCGGTGGAGGTCACCGCCGCGAGGTCGCCGCGCGCGTCGCGCACGACGGCGCCGACCGTCGCCGAGCCGCGCGCGACCGTGCTCGGATCGGTCGCGCGGTCGGTCTTCCAGCGCGCCAACCGTTCCCGCGAGGCCTCGGTCAGCAGGGCGTCCGGGGCGCAGCGGAACGCGTCGGGGATCCACGCGTCGGCGGCCGGCCCGACGATCAGCACGTGGTCGGATTCGCGGCGCACGCGGTCGGCCGCCCGGCAGGGAGCCCGGCACCCCTCGAGCGCGCCCACGGCCCCGGCCGTCGTCGGGGGCTGCCCGGCGGCCGTCCAGGTGGCGACCGCCGCATCGCACTCCACGCGACCGTCGCGGGTCGGGGCCGCCCCGATCCCGGCGTTGAACGCCCGCGGGTTCCGCTCCATGGCCTCCACGGCGGCGAGCGCCGCATCGACGGCCGTGCCTCCCGCGTCCACCGTTCGCCAGGCCGCCGCGAGCGCGTCGCGCAGCCCGTCGCGATAGGCCGGACGCCGGGCCGCCTCGATGCGGCCGGCGCCGCCGTGGAGCACCACGAGGGGCGCGTCGGCGACGACGCGCGGCGTCACGGTGGCAGGGGCGTCGGGCACGCCTCAGCCTACGACGGCCTCGGCTTCATCGTTCCCACGGGGCCCTGGGTAGACTGAAATCGATGCGCCTGGCCCTGTTCTACATCCTGCTGATCGCCATCCAGGGCTTCCTCGGCGCGCTCCTCTCGCCGATCCCGCCCCCGGACCTGTTCCTGCTCGCCGTGCTCACGCTGCTGTGGCGGGTGCCGCCGTGGTCGCTGGTGCTGATCGCGTACGGCGTCGGCCTGCTGCAGGACGTCATCGGCGGCGGCGTGGTCGGCTTCCACGCCTTCGGCCTGGCGGCCGGGGCCGTGGTGGCGGTCGCCGTGCGGGCGCAGCTCACCCAGTCCGGACCTCTCGAGCGCACGGTCGTGATCGGATCGGCGCTGGTCGGCAAGTGGCTCGTGCTGATGGGGATGTTCGCCTGGCTGGCCGGGGCCGTCCCCGAGATCGGCCGCTTCGCGCTCACCGCGGGCAGCGAGGCGCTGCTGACCGGCGTGGCCGCGCTCATCGTGATGCCGTGGGGAGATCGCCTGCTCGAGCGTGTCGCCGGGCTGCGCAAGGAGCTGCTGTGATCTCGCGCATGCGCCTGATGCTGGCGATCGTGTTGACCTTCCTGGCGGTCTTCACCGGGCGCCTGATGTTCCTGCAGCTCGCGCTGTCCGAGGAGCTGACCGCCGCCAGCGAGGAGAACTTCACGAAGCAGGTCCGCATCTCGCCCCTGCGCGGGCGCATCCTGGCCCGCGACGGCACCGTCCTGGCCGACAACCGCGTCGCCTACGACCTCGTCTTCCACGGCGGCGACGTGCGCGGCTGGGACCGCCTGCAGCGGCTCCTGGACATCGAGGGTCCGCCGCGTCCGCCCGATCCCACGAACCCCGACGAGGTCCGCGCCGGGGCGGTGCAGGCGTGGAACATCCCGGACGCCCTCATCGCCGCGGTCGAGGAGCGGGTGGCCGGGCAGCCGAACCTCGAGCTGCGCGAGCGCGTCGAGCGGACGTACCCGACGAACCTCGCGGCCCAGGTCATCGGCTACACCGGGCTGGCCGACCCCGCCCGGCACGCGGGTCGCGCCGTCGACGAGCTCATCGGCGTGATGGGGATCGAGTCGTCGTTCGACGCCGCCCTGTTCGGCGACCCCGGCGCCAAGCTGGTCGAGGTCGACAACCGCAACGTGCCCGTGCGCGAGACCGAGCTGTGGCCGGCCCGGCCCGGCCGCGACGTGGTGCTGACGCTCGATCCGAGCGTGCAGCGGATGGCCGAGGACGCCTTGGGCGGCGCGCTCCGCTACATGAACGAGCAGCGCGAAGAGAACGAGCTGCCGCCGGCGACCACCGTGCGCGGGGCGTTGCTGGCGATGGAGCTCGACACCGGCGACATCGTGGCGATGGCCTCGTCGCCGAGCTTCGACCAGAACCTGTTCACGCGCCGCCCGTCGGACCCCGACGCGGTGAGCGCGATCCTCAACGACGGCGAGCGCCTGCCGCTGCAGAACCGCAGCGTCGAGGCGTACCCGCCCGCGTCGACCTTCAAGGTGGTGACCTCCTCGACGCTGCTCGAGAGCGGCTACGTGCGCCCCGAGACGCGCTACGAGTGCACCGCGTCGATCCGCTACGGCGGCATCACCTGGCAGAACTGGGCCACGTACTACCGTGGCGACTACACGGCCGCGGAGGCGATCGCCGACAGCTGCAACACCTACTACTGGCGTGCCGCGCTCGACACGCCCGACGTGAATCGCGGCTGGGCCCCGTTCATCGAGGACCTGGTCGAGCGCGCGCACGACTTCGGCTTCGGTGAGCTGGTCGGGGTAGGGCTCGACGAGGAAAAGCCGGGCCGCGTGCCCGACGACGCCTGGAAGCGGCGGGCGCTCGGCGAGCCCTGGTACCCGGGCAACACGCTCAACACCACCATCGGCCAGGGCGACGTGCTGGCCACGCCGCTGCAGACGCTGCAGTTCGTGGGCACGCTGGCGCTGGAGGGGACGCGGGTGCAGCCCCGCCTCGTGCGGCGCGTGGGCGAGCAACCCACCGACGTGATCGCCGACCGGGTGGAGGGCCGCCACTGGGACACCCTTGCGAAGGGGATGCGGCAGATGGTGACCGACCACGGCTCGAGCCGCTTCATCGGGCCCGCCGCCAACTTCCCGGTGGCCGTGGCGGGGAAGACCGGAACCGCCGAAAACGGCTTCGGCCCGGGGCTCGAGCACGTGTGGTTCATGGCCTACGCCCCCTTCGAGGATCCTGACATCGCTGCCGTGGTCTTCATCGAGACGGCGGGATCGAGTTCGGCCGTGGCCGTTCCCGCGATGCGCGACTTCCTGGCCGCCTACTACGGCTTCGAGATCGTCGCCGAACGCTGAGGGCGCGGGGGGCCGCACGACCCCCGCGGGCGGGCGCGCTGCGCGTGGGACAATGCGCACCATGGTTCCCCCCGACCCCGGCTGCGCCGACGCCCCGATCGCGTCGGCCCGCACATCGCCGCGCCGCGACCCGCATGTGCAGCTCGGCGTGATCCCGATTCCGGCGGAGCGGCGCGCGTGAAGGCGCGCGGCATTCGGAGCGGGATCCTGGTCGTTCTCGAGCCCGACGACACGCGGGATCGGCTGGGCGACCAGCTCGAGCGCCACGCCGAGCTGTTCGTCGGCGACGTGGCGATCGAGATCGGACGCAGCACGCCGATGGAGGCCATCGATCTCGTACGCGAAGCGGTCGGCTCCGCCGGCGGCACCGTGACCGGGGTGCGGCCCCCGACGGAGCGCGCGGCCTCGCGGGCCGAGACCAAGATCATCGCCAAGACGATCCGTTCCGGCGCCCGCGTCGAGGCGTCGGGCGGCGTGGTGGTGCTCGGCGACGTCAACGCCGGGGCCGAGATCGTCGCCGACGGCGACATCATCGTCGTGGGCACGCTGCGCGGCCTGGCGCACGCCGGCGCCTCGGGCGATCCCAACGCGGTGATCTGGGCACGCCGGATCCTGAGCCCGCAGCTGCGCATCGGAAGCGCGCTGGCGCAGTCGGGCGAGACGCCCGACCCCGACGTGCGGGAGCGCCCGGAGCTCGCCCACCTGAAGGACGGCAACATCGTCATCCGCCCCTGGACCTGAGACGCTCCGCACCCGAGAGCGCAACGGAACGACCGCCCCGGAACGTGGGGGCGGTCGTCGGATCGGCTTCGTCGCGTTCTGCGTCGCGGGCGCGCGGGGCCGAACGCCGCGCGCCGGTCGCCGTCGAATCAGTCGGCGGAGCTCGCGACCTCCGGGCGCTGCTCGTACATCGCGGCACCCGAAAGGTCGAGACCGCGCACGTCCGAGAGGTCGCCCGCCGTGTACGGCTCTGCGTCCGCGGGGGCCTCGTTGCCCCAGCTGGTGACGATGTGGTTCAGCACTGCGGCGATCTCGGCGTCGGTCAGCTGCGGCCACGCCGGCATGACGCCGTTGTAGGTCTCGCCGTCGACCTCGATCTGGCCTTGCAGGCCGAACAGGAGCACTTTGGGCAGGTAGCTGCGGTCGGCGGCGAACAGCGCGTCCGCGTGCCCCACCAGGGGCGGGAAGGCGCCGGCGATGCCTCCGCCCGCGGCGCCGTGGCATCCGGCGCAGTTCGAGGCGTAGACCGCTGCGCCGTCGACCGCGGCCTCGTCATCGCCGTGGGGCTCGTGGACGGCGTCCTCGGGCGGGCCGTCGGGGCCCATGTACGTCGTGAAGTAGGTGAGCAGCTGCTCCTTCTCCTCGTCGGTCGCCTGCAGGCCGAGCTGCGTCATGAGGTTGATGGTGTCCTCCCACAGGAAGGGCGGCAGCCCGGCCGACTCGGTCACGTAGCGGATCGGATGGCACGCCTGGCACTTCGCGTAGACGAGGTTCACGCCGGGACCGGGCGGAAGCGGCCCGGCCTCGTAGTGGTCGGCGCGCGCGACGTTCGCGCTCTGGCTGCCGACGATCAGCGCCAGCACGACGAGCGGGAGCACGAGGGCCGAGATTCGGAACAGTCGGGACGTGGGCATCGGGCGGGGGACTCCTTCCAGAGCCGCGACGGGCGCGGAGCGGGAGGGCGGGTCGGTCGGCGGTCGGGTCGAGCGAGGCGGTCGAGGCGTCGTACGGGGGTGCCCGGGCTTCGCAGCGGTGCAGGGCGCCGTTGCGAGGACCGCCCGGCGCCGGGAGGCACGCGGGCGGTCCGGGGCGAGGCGAGCGGCGCGGGACCGCCCGGTCGCGCGTCGGTCTAGGAGGCGACCACGTCCACGTAGTCGGCGCCGTTCCATTCGTAGCCGGAGGGGTTCCAGCGGACCGAGCCGTTCAGCGGCTGGCTGCGACCGAGGTCGTCGATCGCGCGCACCCAGATGCGGTGCTGGCCTTCGGCCAGCAGGACGCGGGCCCGGAAGTGGTGCCAGGCGTAGCCGGACTCGGGGGCTTCGACCGAGGCCGTCGACCAGTTCTGGCCGTTGTCGGTCGAGACCTGCACCATCGACACCGGCACGGTGCCGTCGTTCCAGGCGACGCCGCGGACTTCGACCGCGCCGGCGCGCACCGTCGCCTCGTTGAGCGGGGCGAAGATGACGCTCTTGACCTTCTGGCGCCAGTTGGGCGTGCTGTTGTCTTCGGTGTAGTCGATCGGCGTCCCGGGTTCGATCGGATCGTCGGGATTCCGGTAGCGCGGGATCTGATTGACGTTGTTCGACTGCAGGGCGTCGAAGCTCAGGCGCTCGAGCCACTTGACGTTCATCGTGCCGTAGTAGCCGGGCACGACGAGGCGGACCGGGCCGCCGTGCGCGCCGGCGAGCGGCTCGCCGTTCATGTGCGTCGCGAGGATCGCGCGCTCCATGACGTCGTCGAGCGGGAGCGAGTGCTCGAAGTCGGGGCGCGAAGCGCCGTCGGGCGGCGAGTCGGCGCCGAGCGCGGTCACGTACTTGACTTCGCTGCGCGGGTTGAGCGGCGGGTCGAAGCTCGCCATGACGTCGCTGAGCCGGACGCCCGAGAAGCTCACGTTGCCCATGCCGCCGTGGCCCCACTGCGTGCCGCGGGTCTGCACGGAGCGCGCGTAGAAGGAGCGCCCGTTGCCGCTGCACTGCAGCACCATGGTGACCTCGGTCTGCGGCATCCCGGCGAGCATCGAGGCGTCGATGACGCGCGGGAAGGCGACGAGGCCGTCCATGCGGATCGACCACCCCTCGAGCGCGGCGGCGTCGGTGCTGCGTCCTTCGGGCTCCTTGATCTGGTTGTTGCGGACGTAGAGGACGTCCTTGGGGGTGATCGCGTGCTCGCGGAGCAGGTCGAGCGGCGTCTCCATCACGCCGGCGCGGTCGTTGTGAACGATGAGCATGTCGCTCTTGCCGCGAATCACGCTGCTCGCGGCCGCGACGTCGTCCTGGGCGCGTGCGATCTGCAGCAGACCGGGCAGGCCGGCCGAAGCGGCGGCGCCGAGCGCCATCCAGCGGAGCACGTCGCGGCGCTCCATCTCGGCCTGGGTGGCCCGTTCGATCACGTCGGTCAACGGATTCGAGCGGGCGGTGGAAGCGGCGTCCGTACGGTCAGCCATGGCCTCTCCTTGCGGGCGATAGGCGCGGCCACCTCGATCCACGAGTCGCGGGCCTTCTACACCGACGCGGGGCTGACCACGCCGGACCGCAGCAACGGCACCGCCGCCAGCAATATCGCTG
>CBDUCW010000017.1:0-15284 GCA_965365745.1 uncultured Trueperaceae bacterium | reverse complement strand
GTGGCCCCTGTTCATCCTTCTGCCCGGCCTGCTGATGCTGGTCCTCGCGTTCCTGGGCAACGAGGACGCCGCCGGTCTGGCGGTCCCGGGGTCGATCGTCACCATGGTCGGCATCGTGATCTGGCTTCAGGCCATCACCGGACGCTTCGAGACCTGGGCCTACGCCTGGGGCCTCGTGATGGCGTCGGTCGGCGTCGGCACGTTCCTCGAGGGAAGCCTGAAGCGCGATGAGCCCAAGCAGCGCGAAGGGATCCGCCTGGCCACGCTCGGCCTGATCCTGTTCGCCGCCGCAGGCGTCTTCTTCGAGTTGCTCGTCTTCGGCGGCTTCGCGGCGTGGGTGTGGACCTACGGTCTGCCCCTTGCCTTGATCGTTGCCGGCGTCCTGCTGGTCCTGCGTCGCACGCGCACTCGGTGAGAACCGAAGTCCGCCTGGGCATCGGCCTCGTCGCGCTCGGACTGATCTGGTTCCTGGTCGGGAACGGTGCCCTCGCGGGCTCGTGGGTCGGGCGCGCGTTCGCGCTGTGGCCCCTCCTGCTCATGGGCCTGGGCCTCGACCTTCTCGGACGCGAGGAGGTGCCCCGCGTCGTCTTCGACCTGCCCTACACGGCGGTGGCCGCAGCCGCGATGGTGGTCCTCGGCCTGCTCTACCCGGGCAGCGCCGGAACGACCGCGAGCGACGTGCGATCGCTGCGTCTGGCACGGAACGGTGCCGAGCGGCTCGTGGTACGGATCGCACCAGGCGCTGCCAACCTCGACCTCACCGGCCGGCGCGGCGGCGATCCCGCCGTCACCGGCGACTTGCGCGGATCGCGCGTTCGGCTCGTCGAGCGCGGGCGTGCCCTGCGGACGATCGAGCTCGCGCAGGGGCGCTCGGCGCTCCGCACCGATGCGCTGTGGTCGCTCGAGGTGAGCGAGGCGCTGCCCCTCGACCTCCGCATCGACGGGGGCTCGGGGTCGCGGCGGCTCGACCTCGAACGGCTCTCGCTCACCCGCCTGCGCGTCCACGGGGGCTCGGGACCGACCGACGTCGCGCTGCCGGCGTCGAGCGGCGACCGGCTTCCGGCGGCGTTCGATCTGGGCTCGGGAACGACCGAGGTTCGCCTCCCTTCGAGCGCTTCCGTCGACCTCGACCTCGCCACGGGATCCGGCTCCATGCGCGTGCACGCGGAGCCCGGCGCCGATCTGGACCTGCGCCTGGACGCCGGCAGCGGGGCTGTCGACCTCGACCTTCCCGACGACGCACCCGTGCGCTTGGTCGTCGACGACGACGGCTCGGGACCGCTGACGCTCCCGTCGTGGCTGCTTCGCGTCGACGGCGATCCCGACCGCGAGCGCGGCGCGTGGCAGAGCGCGGCCTGGGAGGACGGCGCCGACCGCGCGATCCGCATCCGCATCGACGACGCCGGATCGGGCTCGATCCGCATCCGCTGACGGCGGCGCGGAGCCCACGTGGACGCCGCCCACCGCATCCTCGCCGCGCTCGGACCGGACGCACGGTCGCTCGCCGTCGAAACCGGGATGGTGGCCGCGCGCCTCGGGGCGCGCGCCTACCTGGTCGGCGGCGTGGTTCGCGACGCGCTGATCGGCCGGACCCGGACCGACGTCGACGTCCTCGTCGAAACGCCCCGACGGGAGGCCATCGCCTGGGTGCTTCGCGCCCTCGAGCGCGAACGCGGCGGGCGCGTGCACGTGCACCCCGCCTTCGGAACCGGCGTGCTCGACGTCGACGGGCTTCACCTCGACGTCGCCATGGCTCGGAGCGAGCGCTACGCGCACCCGGGCGCACTCCCCGACGTGCACCCGAGCGACGTTCGGACCGATCTCGGGCGCCGCGACTTCCGCTGCAACGCCCTGGCGGTGGCGCTGCCGCCCGCGCATCCAGCGCTGTTCGACCCCGTCGGCGGCCTCGCCGACCTCGCCGATGCGCGACTCCGCTCGATCCACCCCGACTCGCTGCGCGACGATCCCACCCGTGTCGCCCGGGGGGCACGCCTGGTCGCCCGGCTCGGCCTCCACTTCGACCCCAGCGTCGCGCGGGAGGTTCGGCGTCACCTCCGCCCGGACGTGGTGCGGCGGGTGGCCCACGAACGGCGGCGTCACGAACTCGAACTCTCGCTCGCCGAGCCCCGGCCCGGAGCCGTGATCGACGTGTTGGCCGACATCGGCGCGCTCGAGCCGATGTTCGACCTCCGGCCCGGCCCCGAGCTCCACCGCGCGCTCACCCGCCTCGACGTCGCGCGCGGCGTCGAAGACCCCTTCGAGGTACCGGAGCGACAAGGCCCTCACGGCACGGACTCCGACGGCCGCCCCGACCGCAACGCCTACCTCCTCGTCCTCGCCGCGCTCGGCGCGACGCACCCCGCGCGCTGGCTCGAGGTGTTCGGGTTCCCGAGCGCCCTCGGCCCCCGCGCCGTGGCGCTGCCACGGACCGCCGCCGGGCTCGCCGCGGCCGACGACGCCGACGCGGGGCCGATCTGGGAGCGGGCCACCGGCGACGAGCGCCGTGCCCTGCGCGCCCTGGTGCCGGCCCAGCGGGAGCTCTTCGATCGCATCGAGGGGCGCGACGACCACGGCGACGCGCGCCGCGTGGTGCGCGGCCGCGACCTCCGCGCGGCGGGCGTCCCGGCCGGACCCGCGATCGGCCGCGTCCTCACCGAGGTCGCGCGTCGCCGGGCGGCGGGCGACGTGACGACCTACGCCGACGAACTCGCCCTGGCCCTCGAGCTCGCCGGCGTGCCACCGCAGGGCGGACCCGCCGCGTGAGCCGCTCGGGCTCGCGCGGGTCGCGACGACCGGAAGCGCCGCGCGGTGCTGCCGGCTCCCGGTGCGGTGCGGTCCGCGGGAGCAGCTTTCCGAGCGCGGGGTCCCGTCACCGCCGACGCAGACCGACGCGACCCCTCGCGGTAGGCTCAGCGCGCGCTGCGGGCGCTCCGCGCCCGCACGGCATCCCCCCATCCTCGATTCGCTCGACGCCCCTCCGGGAGCCCCGCCGATGATCCTCAACTACCTCAACCGCCCCACCGTCCTCGTGATCGCCGCGATCGTCATGATCTTCGCGCTGATGTTCCACAACGTGTTCCAGACCTGGGTCGCGTCGCGCCTCGGCGACAACAGCCCGCGCTTCGCCGGCTTCGGGCGCTTCGACCCCCAGCAGCAACTCGAGCCGATCGGAGTGCTGTTCCTGGTGCTGCTCGGCTTCGGTTGGCCGACCTCGGTCGCCATCAACGGCCGGAACTACAGCGGACGGCGCGAGGCCCTGGCCTGGTACGCGGGCCCGCTCGCCTACCTGATCGTCGCCTTCGGGACCATGATCGTCGCGGCCGTGTTCCGCGCGCTGGCGCAGCCCGAGCTGTTCTTCGCGTTCCAGGTCGCGGCGCAGCTCGCCATCCTCCACGCCGTGATCAACCTCTTCCCCGTCTTCCCGCTCGACGGCGCCCGCGCGGCGCTGGCCTGGGGCAACCGCGACGTGAAGCGGGTGATCCAGCAGGTCGCCAACTACGGAATCCTCGGCTTCCTGGTGGTCTTTCTCGTGCTGCAGTTCACCGGCGTCATCGGAGCGCTGCTGCGCCTGATCGGCGGCACCCTGCAGGCGATCGTCAACCTGATCCCCGGGCTGTAGGCGGCCCGGTCGCGGCCCGGTCGAGGCCCGCCTGGGGCCTCAGCGGTTGGGCGGGGCCTCGCGGGGGTCGACCACCATCTGCACCAGCGGAGCGTAGGTCTCGAGCGAGTCGAGGAAGCGCCCCGACGGCGCGAACTTGCGCACGATGTGCCCCCCGCGGCGGCCGGCATAGAGATTGCCCTCGAAGTCGAGGCCGAGGTCCATCAGCGCGTCGGTTCCCTCGCCCTGCAACAGCTTGATCGCGAACGACTGTCCGACCTTGCCGGCGGGCGTCACCTGCCGCACCTTCGTGGCGCTGGCATCGCTGATGTAGACGTTGTGGCTGCCGTCCACCGTGACGCCGTCGAGCAGGCGCATCTCGTCGCTCTCGGCGTTGAGGCGGAAAGCCCAGCGCGTCTCGTACTCGCCGTCCGCCGAGAACCGCTGCACCTGTCGATTCCCGTAGTCGAGCACGTAGATGCGGCCGTCGGGCCCGGTGACCACCATGCGCGGGTCGTTGAAGCTGCCCTGGCCCTCGCCCCGGCCGCCGAAGGCGTGCAGGAAGCGTCCGTCCGACGTGAAGCGCTGCACCCGGTGGGTTTCGCTGTCGAGGACGAGCACGGTGTCGTCCGGAGCGACGACGACCGACACCGGGTAGAGGAACTCGCCCTCGTTCATCCCGTACGCGCCGAAGACGTCGACCATGCTGCCGTCCGGCGCGACCTTGTGGATCATCTTGTGTTCGCTCTGGCCGACGCGGTACTCGAACACGGCGGCGTAGACGAAGCCCTGCGAGTCGACCCCCACCGACAGCGGCGCGGCCGAAAAGTCGTTGGGGCCCGACCCGATGTCCCCCATCGCGGTGTGCAGATTCCCGTCGAGATCGACGATCCGGAGCACGCCCTGGCGCGCCGACACGGTCAGCACCAGGCGCGAGGCGAGCTCGACCTCGCTCGTGTCGCTCAGGTCGATCGAGGCGAGCTCGTCGTAGACCTCGTCCAGCGACGGCCGCTCGTCGGGATCCTTGGCGATCATGCGCATCACGAGGTGGTCGAGGGCGCGCGGAACCTCGAGGTTGAGCTGCCGCGGCGGAGGCGGCGTCTGGAAGATCTGCTGATGCACGATCGCCTCGTAGCCGCCCTTGAACGCCGTCTGCCCGGTGAGCATCTCGTAGAACACGAGCCCCAGGCTGTAGATGTCGCTGCGGTGGTCGATGCGCAGACCGCGGGCCTGCTCGGGCGACATGTACACCGGCGTTCCCACGCGCGCACCGGTCATCGTCAGCCGGGACAGCACCTTGCCGCCGGCGATGCCGAAGTCCATCAGCTTCACGGCGTTCGGATCGAGCCGCGGTTCGACGTCGCGGATCCCGCCGCGCAGGATCATGATGTTCGCCGGTTTGATGTCGCGGTGGATGATCCCGGCGGCGTGGATGTGCTGCAGCGCCCGGGCCACGCGCTGCATGATCGCGATCGAGATCTCGGTGTCGAGCTCGCTCGCCTCGATGTACCCCTCGAGGCTGCGACCGTCGACGAACTCCATGACCATGTAGTGCTTCACGCCGAGGCTGTCGTGCTCGAAGGTCCGCACGATGTTCTCGTGATCGAGACGCTTCGCCACCTCGGCTTCGCGGTGGAAGCGCCGGATGAACTTCGCGTCGGCGACGTACTGCTCCATCGGGATCTTCAGCGCGACCTCGCGCCCGTCCGACTGCCGGCGGGCCCGGTACACGGACGCCATTCCGCCGGAGCCGACCTTCTCGAGCACCTCGTAGCCGGGGATGTCGTTCGCATCGACGCCGTCGTCCGCGCCCACGGACTTGCTGCGCGCCGGCGACGAGGCCATCTTGCGCTTGGGCGGTGCCACCCGTGCGCTGCGGACCGGCAGCGCGGTCGTGGGCACGAGCAGGCCGAGGCCGATCGCATAGAGGAGCAGCGGGGCCAGCGCCCTCTCGAGTTCGAAGCCGGCGAGCAGCACACCGCCCGCGGCGACCGGGATCGTCACGGCGAGGAGCACGAAGTTGAGCCACAACGGCATGCGCGCGAGCACTGCGATGCCGACGACCGCGAGGGCGAGCAGGAGCCAGAGCATCTAGCCGACCTCGGCGATCACGAGCGTGATGTTGTCGGGCCCGCCACGTTCGTTCGCGAGCGCGATCAGGTACTCGACGCTCGACTGGCGGTTGGGCGTGCGCTCGAGTTCGGACAGGATCTCCTCGGGCTTCACGAGCCCGTGCAGCCCGTCGGTGCTGATCACGAAGACGTCGCCGGCCTCCACGTCGATCTCGACCATGTCGGGCGCCACCTGCGGGCGCGTTCCGAGCACGCGGGTGACGAGGTTTCGCCACTCGTGGTTCTCGGCTTCCTGCTCGGTGAGGAGGCCCTTCTCGAGCTGCTCCTCGACCCACGAGTGGTCCTTGGTCAGCTGGTAGATCTTGTCGCCGCGGACGAGGTAGGCCCGCGAGTCGCCGACGTGCCCGAGGTAGGCCTTCCTGCGGTGGATCGCCACGCAGGTGAGCGTGCTCCCCATCCCGCGCCGCCCCTGGTGTTGGATCGCCGCCGCGTAGACGCGGCGGTTCGCGAGGCGGATCGCCTTCTCGGTCAACGTGTCGACGCCGACGACGGGCTTGCCACGACGCGCCTCCTCGACGTAGCGGCTGAAGGACTCGTCGAGCACCTCCATCGCGAGCTTCGAGGCGACTTCCCCGGCCGCGGCCCCACCCATACCGTCGGCGACGGCGAGCAGCGTCAAGGTGCCGTCGCCGAGGGGAAACTGCCAGATCCGGTGGTAGTCCTCGTTGAGCGGCCGCACGCGTCCCACGTCCGAGCCGTGCCCAACGTTGTTGCCGAGGCGCACGCGCGCAGTCTACCCCGCATCGGGCCGCGGACCGACCGAACTATCCCACACGCAGGACGCCGGAACGAGCGCCGTACAGGCCGTCTGCGACGGCGCTTCTGCGCCCGCCGCGGGCCGCACGTCGGGCGCTTCCAACGGGTCGATCAGTTGTTGCGGGGCCGCGGCCGCTGCAGCGACTCGAGGTAGGGGTAGCGGTCGAGGGTGCGACGCACGTGCTCGAACAGCTCGAGTCGATCGTGCTCCTCCGCGGGGAGATCGCGCAACCGGATCGTCACCACGTGTCCGTCGGGGAACACGAAGGTCGGCGTGGCCGTGATGTCGACGCGGTCGGCCCGGTGTTGGTCGTGCGCGAGCAGGGTGCGGAGTTCGGGATTGGCCAGCGACTCCTCGAACCGCGGCATGTGCAGGCCAACGTCCTCGGCGATGCGGCGCACGGTGGCACCGTCGAGCGGTTCGCGGTCGCGGTGCCGGGCCCGCAGCAGCGCCAGCCGGAAGGCGTCGTGCGCCCGATCCCCCTGGCGACGGGCCGCGTGGGACGCGAGAAAGGGCAGCAGACCCTTGACGCCGTCGCGGTCGGCTTCGTCGATCGATTCGTTCCACAGTTGCCAGCCGTTGCCGGCCCCGCGCCCCGCCTCCGTCGCGCCGTTCCGCCCACTGTCGTGGTTTCGCTGGTACACGCTGAAGTGGTGCCACGCGAAGCGCACGTCGGAACCCTCGGTCACCGTTTGCGCCAACTCCGCCGCGCCCCAACTGTATTGGCACAGGAAATCGAAGTACACGCGCACGGGTTCGGCCATGCCGGTATTACAGCCCGCGCCCCCCGAGCAACGGGTAAGCCGGAAAACAGCTTGGGGACGGGGCGCCGCGCCTCGACCTCAATCCGCTCCGACGCTGCGGCGGATCAGTTGTGGTCGTCGCTCGAACCGTCCTCGGACCGCTGGGGCACGGGTGCTTCGGGGATGGCGCCGTGGCGCGCCTCGAAGCGCCGAACGTTGTCGGCGAGGCTCCGGAGGAGCGCTTTGGCGTGCGCCGGCGAGGTGATCACCCGCGCCGTGAGCGCGGGGCGCCGGCCGGGCGCCGCCAGGGCGAAGTCGAGTACGAACTCGTTCGGGGTGTGCGAGATCAGCGCCATGTTGGCGTAGGCGCCGCGGGCGATCGAGGCGTCGACCTCGAGATCGAGGCGGCGCCGGGCTCCCGAGCGGTTCGTCGGCTTGGCGTCGTCGGGTGCGGAGTCGTCGCTGCTCATCGGAACCTCCGGGGGTGGGGGGACGGGCGCTCGCCACGCCGGGCGTCGCGATCGGTCTGCGGGCCGTGGCGGCTCAGGACGGTGCGGATCCGGGCGCCGCGCCGGCGACGGCGTCGGCGATCGCTGCGAGGCGTTGGCGCACTTGGAAGCGGACGCGACCGAGGTCGCCCGTGTCGGCCATGCTCACCATGACGACGTGGCCGTCGGCCGGTCCGGCGAGCGGGACCAGGAGCACCGGGCCCGTCTCGAACTCGATCATCGCCTGCTCGAGCTCGGACTCCCCCAACGTCTCGACGAGCGCCTGGCTGGACGCCAGGCTGCTCGCGACGAGCCCGGCCACGAACTCGAGATCCTGCTCCTCGTCGCTGACCCCGTCGACCACGACCCCGTCGCGCGACACGACCGATGCGCTGCGCACCCCCTTGATGGCCAGGACGTCGGCGAGCACGTCGGGCAGGCTCATCCGAACACCTCGCGAATCGCGTCGCGGGCGCGCCCCCCGAACAGCCGGGCCTTGCCGACGTTCCCCGAGGCGTTCATCACGAGCAGGAGGAAGAGCTCCGGGGCCACCCGGCGTACGTAGGTGATGACGCGTTCGCCGCCGATCATCACCTCGTCGACCTCCCCGCCGCGGAGCGGCTCGCCCACCACCCCGTCGGCCGTCGCGAGCAGCTCGGTCACCTGGGCAGCGGCCGCGTGCAGGTCGCGGCCGTCGGTGTCCTCGGGGACGCGCTCGATCAGCAGCCCATCCATGCCACCGAGGGCGGCGACGAGCGCGCCGTCGACGTCGTCGACGAGCCATTCGAGGATCGATTCGAGGTCGCTCACGCCGCGGAGCGTAGCACGGCCCAGCCCTTTTCCGGTTGAGGTTTTTCGCAGCCCGACGGCATTTCTGACGGGTGTCGCAGCGGGTACGCCGGCGCCCGTAGCGACGCTCTGGAGCGGGCGAAACGGCTGGTATCGTTCCCCATGAGCCAACTCCACATCCGGGCCGAGCCCGGCGACGTCGCGCCCACCGTGCTCCTCCCCGGCGATCCCGGACGTGCGGAGTACATCGCCACGACCTTCTTCGACGACCCGAGCCTGTACACGTCGTACCGCCAGCTTCTCGGCTACACCGGCACCTTCCGAGGCATGCCGGTGTCGGTCCAGACGACGGGCATGGGCTGTCCGAGCCTCGCGATCGTCGTCGAGGAGCTGATCCGGCTGGGGGCGCGGCGCTTCGTCCGGGTGGGCACCTGCGGCGCCACGGGGCCCGACGTCGAACCGGGCGATCTGATCGTCGCCACCGGGTCGGTCGCCAACGACGGCACCACGCGGCAGTACCTCGGCGGCGCGGCGCACGCATCGGTCGCCGACTACCGCCTCGTCGACGCCCTGGTGACCTCCGGTACCGCTGCGGGCTTCGCTCCGCACGTCGGCTTGATCCAGACCGAGGACGCCTTCTACGCCACCGCGCCCGAGGACGTGCCCGCCATCGCCGCGCGCGGCGTGCTCGGGATCGAGATGGAGAGCTCGGCGCTGTTCCTGCTCGGCTCGCTGCGGCGCGTCGAAACGGCTACGGCTCTGGTCGCCTCGAATCGCATCGGCGATCCCACCTTCGTCGATCCCGAGGTGCTCGCCGCGGCGGTGGCACGGATGACCGAAATGAGCCTCGACGCGCTCCACACGCTTCACGAGGCCGACACGGCCGCGCACGCGGGGGGCACGGTCTCGGGTTCCGGCGCGGCATCGTGACCGCCGCAGCGTCGCCTTCGCGGACGATCCGGCGTGTGGCGGTGGTCGGAGCCGGCACGATGGGGTCGGGCATCGCTCAGGTGACGGCGACGGCGGGGCACGGCGTCGATCTGATCGACGCCGACCCGGCGGCGCTGGACCGCGCGCGCAGCGCGATGGCGCACAGCCTCGAGCGCCTCGCGGCCAAGGACCGCCTCGACGGTGCCACGCCGGACGGCGTTCTCGACGCGGTCGACTTCGGGACCGACGCGGGGGCCGCGGCGCGGGCCGACCTCGTGATCGAAGCGGTATCCGAAGACCTCGCCCTCAAGCACCGGGTGTGGCGAGAGCTCGGCGAGGTCGCCACGGCCGCGGCGCTGCTGGCCACGAACACCTCGAGCCTCTCGGTCACCGAGCTCGCCGCGTCGGTGCCGGGGCCCGAGCGCTTCGTGGGCCTGCACTTCTTCAACCCCGTCCCCGTGCTGCCGCTCGTCGAGGTCGTGCGCGCCGAGCGCAGCGCCGAAGAGGCCGTCGAGGACGCACGCGGGTGGGCCGAAGCGATCGGCAAGACGCCGATCGTGTGCTCCGACACGCCGGGCTTCGTCGTCAACCGGCTGCTGATCCCCTACCTGAACGACGCCGTCTTCGCGCTCGCCGAAGGGGTGGCCTCGGCCGAGGAGATCGACGCGGCGATGCGGTTGGGCGCGAACATGCCGATGGGGCCGCTGGCATTGGCCGATCTCGTCGGCCTCGACGTGACGCTGGCCGCCGCCGAGAGCCTGCACGGCGAGACCGGCGACCCGAAGTTCCGCGTCCACCCCCGCCTCCGGCGGCTCGTCCGGGCGGGCAAGCTCGGTCGCAAGACGGGCGAAGGCTTCCACGTCTACGACGACCGCTGACAGGAGATCCCATGGCTGACGATCCCACCGACCGCCCCTCCCCCGGCACCGAGGCGCAGCCCCCCATCGAGGTGGAGCTGCCCGAGTTCGAACACCTCGAACTGACGCTCGACGGCGGCATCGCGACCGTCGAGATTCGGCGCCCCAAGGCCCTCAACGCCCTCAACGGCGATCTGCTCGCCGAGCTCGCCTGGGCGCTCGACGTGGCCGAGGCCGACGTCCGGGTGGGCGCCGTGATCCTGGCGGGCGCGGGGCGGGCCTTCGTCGCCGGCGCCGACATCGGCGAGATCGCCGACGTCGAGGACGCCTTCACGGGGCGCGAGCATGCGCTCGCCGGGCAAGCGCTGATGAACGCGGTGGCCGCGATGCCGCTGCCGACGATCGCCGCCATCCACGGCTTCGCGCTGGGCGGCGGGCTCGAGCTCGCGCTCGCCTGCGACCTGCGCGTCGCCGGCCCCGACGCCAAGCTCGGCCTCCCGGAGGTCGGACTCGGCCTCATCCCCGGCTACGGCGGCACGCAGCGCCTCCCGCGCCTGATCGGCCGCGGCCGCGCCCTCGACCTGATCTTCACGGCGCGCCACGTGGACGCCGACGAGGCGCTCGCACTGGGGCTGGTCAACCGCGTCGCGGACGACCCTCGAGCCGCCGCCCGCGAGCTCGCCGAGCAGATCCTTCGCAACGGACCGGTGGCGCTCGGCCTCGCCAAGGAAGCCGTCGACCGCGGCCTCGACGTGTCGCTCGACGAGGGCCTCGAGATCGAGGCCGACCTCTTCGGGCTGACGCTGACCACGGACGACAAGCGCGAAGGCACGAGCGCCTTCCTCGAGAAGCGTCGTCCGGAGTTCGAAGGGCGCTGACGCCGTGCGGGCGCGCTGGCTCCGCTAGCTCGACGCCCCCGTGCCGCTGCCGAGGACGCGCTGCTCGAGGTGTTCGAGCGCGCGCCGATCGATCGTGCCCGGTTCGCCCATGCGCATCTCGAGGTTCTCGACGCCGGCCAGCGCGCGGAGCGCTTCTTCGCTGGCATCGGTCCACGGCCCTTCGTCGGCGAGTCGGCCGCTGGCCACCAGCACGGCGGTCAGCCGATCGGCGACCTCGCCCTCGATCGGCAAGCGGTCGGCGGGATCGGGGACCTCGAGGTAGAGGCGATGCAGGGCCAGAAGATCGCCGAGCCGACCGACGGGGTCGTCGTGGTCGTCGACCCGCAGGTCGATGTAGTTGTCGTCGAGTCCGCCGTAGCCCCCCTCGGCGCGCACGACGCGCAGCGCGGCGGCCTGGCGCCCGCGCTTGTCGCCTCCGGCGGCGTCGGCCGCCGCCAGGCCGGCCAGGAGCCGTTCCGGGAAGGCCCGCTCGGGATCCTCCTCGTAGGCGCGCACCAAGGCCTCGACGACCTCCGGGCCCGTGAGCAGGTTGCCCTGCGCGGCGAGCCCCTCCTTCGCGACGCCGCCGGCCCACGGGTGGCAGGCGCGGCCCGTGAAGGTGATGCTCCCGCCGTCGGCGTCGACCAGCCCGTACTGCCGCTTCGCATGTTCGTCGTCGGTCGCGGCGAACGCCTGGTGCACGTGTTCGAGCGGGATGCCGGCGCGCAGGGCGGCGATGCAGCGCGGTCCGTAGGTGACGTTCGCATAGCTCTGCGTCGCCACGGCGCCGACGCCGGCTGCGGCGTACGGGACCACCGCGCCGACCGCCAGGAACTTCGACGCGGTGGCCACGCCGAGGTCGCCGGTGTCCGGGTCGCGGGCGACGATCGAAAAGGTGGAGACGGCAGGTGCGCGCTTCATGCGTCAAGCTACCACCGCGGTCGCCGCTCCCGAATGCGGACCCGTGCTTGAATAGGGGACGTGCCCTTCCGGATCACGTTCTCGCTCGCCCTCCTCGCGTTCCTGCTCGGCCTGGTGCTGATCGTCCCGCTGCTCGTGCCCGTGCCCCCGCTCGAGGACGTCGTGCCGCCGCGCGACCTCGCCGGACCGGAGAGCGATTTCCTCACCGTGCCCGACGCGGCCGGGGCGATCGAACTCCACATCCAGCGGCGCGGCGCCCCGGGGTCGGCCGCCGCCGACGCCGACGCGGCCGACGGTCCGGCCTCGGCGCTCCTGCTCATCCACGGCTTCGGCGCGTCGCTGGCGACGTGGGACCCCGTCGCCGGCCCGCTGGCGGCGACGCGCGAGGTGATCGCCTACGATCGCCCCGCCGCCGGCCTCACCGAACGCGCCACCTCCTGGCCGGCCGGGGCCAACCCCTACGACCCCAAAGTGCAGGTCGAGCAGGTCGTCGCCCTGCTCGACGCCTTCGACCTCGAATCGGCGGTGCTGGTGGGCCATTCGGCCGGCGGCGCGCTGGCCATCCGCACCGCGCTCGCCCACCCCGACCGCGTCGACGCACTGGTGCTCGTGGCGCCGGCCGTCTTCCGCGCGGGAGGCGCGCCCGCCTGGTCGAAGCCGCTGCTGTTCACCCCGCAACTCGAGCGCGTCGGCCCCCTGCTCATGCGGCAGCTCGGCGGCGAACCCGGCCGCAACCTCTACCGGAGCGCCTGGGCCGATCCGGAGGCGATTCCGGACGGCGCCATCGATCGCTACGCGATCAGCTCCCGCGTCGAGGGCTGGGATCAGGCCCTCTGGGAGCTCACGCAGGCGTCGCGGGCGCCGATCGCCGACCGGCGCCTCGGCGACGTCGCCGCCCCGGCCCTGGTCGTCACCGGCCTGCAGGACGAGATCGTCGCCCCCGAGCACTCGCGGCGGCTCGCCACGGAGCTTCCCGACGCGGATCTGGTGCAGCTCGAGGGCTGCGGCCACGTGCCCCACGAGGAGTGCAGCGACCGCTTCGTGACCGCGGTCACGGCCTGGCTGGACGAGGGAACGACGCCGGCCGAAGCGCCCTGAGCGAAGCCGCTCCGGGACGCGTTTCGGCCGGTGCTACACTGCGCCCGTGCGCATCGGCATCCTCAGCGACGTTCACGCGAACGTCACCGCGCTCGAGGCGGTCCTCGAGAAGCTCGAAGCCCACGAGGTCGACACCATCCTGTGCTTGGGCGACCTCGTGGGCTACGGTCCGAGCCCCAACGAAACGATCGCCCTGCTGCGCGAGGTCGGGGCGCAGTGCACGCTCGGCGCCGCCGACGAGCGCATCGCCTACGACTTCATCCGCCGCGGGGTGAAGCGCCAGGGCGTGGCCGACGAGACGCTGGAGTGGACGCGCGACGTCATCGATGCCGAGCACGTCGACTTCCTGCAGTCGCTCCCGGTCCAGCGCCGCTTCGAAACGCCGGCCGGTCGGCTGCGGTTCTTCCACGGGACGCCCGAGGATCCGTCGGCCCGGCTCGACCTCAACCGCGATCCGATCACGCTCAACAAGCTGCTGCGCCGGTACCGCTGCTCGATCCTGGTGGGTGGCGGCAGCCACGTGCCCTTCGTCCGGACGACCAACGAAGGCATGGTGCTCAACCCGGGCTCGGTCGGCCTGTCGCTGAACGGCGAACCCGGGGCCGACTACGCGGTGCTGAGCTTCGACGACGAGGGGGCCCCGCAGGTCCACATGGACAAGGTCGAGTACGACTTCGCGGCCGTCGCCTTCGACATCATCGCCTGGGGGCTTCCGGCCGTCGTGGCCGAAGCCGTGCAGATGGGCCGGATGCCCAGCGACGCCGCGGGCTGAGCCGAGCGACTGCCGCGCACGGGACGGCGCGAAACGGCACGCTGGAGCGAGGAACCGCTCTCACGGCGCAGCGGGCAGGGGTCGCTAGGCCTTGGGCCGCTCCAGCGCCAGCGCCAGCCCTTCCCCACCGCCGATGCAGATCGACGCGACGCCGCGCCGGGCCTCGCGCAGCTCGAGCGCGTTGAGCAGGGTCACGACGATGCGCGTTCCGGAGCAACCGATCGGGTGGCCCAGGGAGACGGCGCCGCCCAGCACGTTGATGCGGTCGGCGTCGATGTCGAAGGCCTCCATCGCCGCCATCGGAACCACGCTGAAGGCCTCGTTCACCTCGTAGAGGTCGACCCCGTCCGGCTCCCAGCCGGTGCGCGCGAACAGACTCTGCATCGCTCCGACCGGGGCCGTCGTGAACCACTCGGGTGCGACCGCGTGCGGCGCCGCACCGCGCAGGACCGCGCGCACGGGAAGCCCCCGGGCGGCGGCCTCGGAGGCGCGCGTCACGACGACCGCCGCGGCTCCGTCGTTGATCGTCGAGGCGTTGGCCGCGGTCACCGTCCCGTCGCGTTCGAAGGCCGGCCGCAGGGTGGGGAGCTTGTCGAAGTCGACCGCGGCCGGCCCCTCGTCGTGCTCGACGCGCGTGACGGCGCCGCGCCGCCCCGGAACGTCGACGGGAACGATCTCGTTCGCGAAGCTCCCGTCGGCGATCGCCGCCTGCGCCCGCCGGTAGCTGCGGGCGGCGTAGGCGTCCTGGGCCTCGCGCCCGAAGTCGTACTCGCGAGCACAGAGCTCGGCGCAGGACCCCATGTGCTGGTCGTTGTACACGTCCCACAACCCGTCGTGGACCATCGAGTCGACGAGCGTCGCGTTGCCGAGCCGAAGTCCGCCGCGCGCGCCCGGAAGCAGGTACGGCGCGTTCGTCATCGATTCCATGCCGCCGGCCACGACGACGTCGGCGTCGCCCACGGCGACGGCACGCGCGGCCTGCACGATCGTCTCGAGCCCGCTGCCGCACATCTTGTTCAGCGTCACCGTCGGGGTCGAGTCGGGCAGCCCGGCGAAGATCGCGGCCTGGCGGGCCGGCGCCTGCCCCATCCCGGCGGGGAGCACGTTGCCCATCAAGACGAGATCGACGGCCTCCGCCCAGGCCACGAAGGCGTCGCGCCGCTTCAGGCGCCGTCGACTTAGCAGCAGTCCCATGCCCGGGTGCCGCCTGTGTCTGCCAGACAGGCGCCGGCGTATCAATGCGCATCAGCGTATCGTTTCGATGACGCCAGATCCGGCGGATGCCACTACCGAACAACACCAGCAGGAAAGGCGCGATCCA
>CBDUCW010000016.1:0-15644 GCA_965365745.1 uncultured Trueperaceae bacterium | reverse complement strand
TTCCGGCGTGGGCACCCGCACCTTGCCGACGTAGCTGTACGTGCCCGCCACCGCGTGCAGCTCCTCGAGCTCGGGTTGGGCGAGCAGGTTGTCGACGAGCGCTTGGGCCGGATGCCGCGGCTGCGGGCTGATCATCACGAAGGCGCAGATGTCGAGGCCCACCGCGGCGGGGTCGAGGACCGCCCGGTACCCGCGCACCACGCCGCCGGCCTCGAGCTTGCGGATGCGTTCGCCCACGGCCGGCGCCGAGAGCCCGACCTCCTTGGCGATCGCCGCATGGGAGGCCCGCCCGTCGTCGCGCAGGATCGCGAGGATCCGCTGGTCGATGGCGTCGAAATCGTGCATCGGCGCCATCGTACCGCGCGCGGCCGAAGGGGGCGCGAGCGGGTTGGTACGCTGCTTCGATGCGCGTTCTGTTCATTGGCGACGTTTTCTCGACCCCCGGCATGGAGGTCGTGGAGCGCTACCTCGCCGAGGTCGCCGGCGCCTACGACCTCGTCGTCGTCAACGGCGAGAACGCGGCCGGGGGCTTCGGGATCACGCGCTCGCACTTCGAGCGGCTGCGGGCGGCCGGAGCCGACGTCGTGACGCTCGGCAACCACAGCTGGGATCAGCGCGAAGCGCTCGAGCTGGTGGAGGAGACGCCCCGCCTGGTGCGCCCGCTCAACTACCCGCCGGGCACGCCGGGCCTGGGTGCGGCGACGATCACCGCCGCGAACGGCGAGCGCGTGATGGTGGCCCAAGCGATGGGGCGCGTCTACATGGAGCCGCTCGACGACCCGTTCCGCGCCCTCGACGACCTGCTGGAATCGGCGCCCGACGGCGTGCCCGTGATCGTCGACTTCCACGCCGAGGCCACCAGCGAGAAGAAGGTGATGATGTACCACCTCGCGGGCCGCGCGGCGGCCGTGATCGGGACGCACACGCACGTCCAGACCGCGGACGAGATCATCGTCCAGGGCACCGCCTGCATCACCGACGTCGGCATGAGCGGCGTGCAGCACTCGTCGATCGGCATGGAGTTCGAGGCGGTGCACCACCGCTTCACGCGCAAGACCCCGATGCGCTTCCGTCCGGCGAACGGCGCCGCCTCGGTTTGCGCCGTTGCGCTCGAGCTCGACGGCCCCAAGGCCGTGGCCATCGAGCGCATCCAGTGGACCCCGTCGTAGCCACGCATCGGCCGGGTCGAGCGCGACCGGAGCTCGAACCGCCCCGCGATATAGTCGTGCGCGTCGGGGCCGCACGGCTCCGAACGCCCTCCCCGCAACCGTCTCCCGATCGCGCCGGAAGCCCCCTCGGGCTCCCCCGCCGAGGTGCCTCATGACCCGACCGCGCGCCCCCCGCTCCGACTCGACCGCGACCCCGCGTCCGCCGCAGCCGGCCGAGGCGCCGGCCATCGCGATCCTGGATTGCGGCGGGCAGTACACGAAGGTGATCGACCGGCGCGTGCGCGAGCTCGCGGTGCGGAGCGAGATCTACCCGCTCGACGTCGATCCGGCCGAGCTCGAGGGGGTGCAGGCGCTCATCCTCTCCGGAGGGCCGGAGAGCGTGCACGCCGATTCCGCGCTGCCGTACGACCCGGGGATCTTCGCACCGGGGCGCCCCGTGCTGGGGATCTGCTACGGAATGCAGCTGCTGAGCCATCACTTCGGCGGCACCGTCGAGCCGGGCGAGTCCGCCGAGTACGGCGTCGAGACGATCCACCTCGAGCGCCCCTCGCCGCTGTTCGAGGGGCTCGACGCCGCCCAGGTCGTGCTGATGAGCCACGGCGACGCCGTGGCCCAGCCGCCGCCCGGGTTCGAGGTGGTGGCACGGAGCGCCCAGCACGTCGCCGCGATCGCCGACGCGAGCCGCGCCCTGTACGGCGTGCAGTTCCACCCCGAGGTCGACCTCACCCAGCACGGGATGCGCATGCTCGAGAACTTCGTCCGCGCCGCGGGGATCCCGCAGACCTACGTGCTGGAGGATCGCATCGAGGCATCCGTCCGAACGATCCGCGAACGCGTCGGAACGGGGAACGTCGTGGTGCTCGTCTCCGGCGGGGTCGACTCGGCGGTGACGGCGGCCCTGCTGCTGCGTGCCCTCCCGGCCGAGCAGGTCTACGCCGTGCACGTCGACCACGGCCTTATGCGCAAGGACGAGAGTCGGCTCGTGGCCCGCTCGCTGCGCGCCATGGGGCTCGACCACCTCCGGGTCGTCGACGCCAGCGACGCCTTCTTCGACGAGACCGCCACCATCGACGGCGAGGTGCTCGGACCGCTCCCCGCCCTCGCCGATCCCGAGGACCGCCGCAGGTTCATCGGCCACCGCTTCCTCGACGTGCTCAACCGCGAGCTCGACGCGCTGGGGCTGGATCCCGAGACGACGTTCGTCGCCCAGGGGACGCTTCGCCCCGACCTCATCGAGAGCGGAAACCCCGACGTGAGCGCCACCGCGCACACCATCAAGACCCACCACAACGACGTGTCGCGCATCCGCGAGGCGCGCGCCCGCGGCCTGATCGTCGAGACGAACGCCGACTGGCACAAGGACGAGATCCGCCGCGTCGCGGTCTCGCTCGGCCTGCCCGAGGCCGTGGCCCAGCGGCAGCCGTTCCCGGGGCCGGGGCTCGGCCTGCGCGTCATGGCCTACGACGGCGGCGAGCGCGTGCCCGACGATCTCGACGCGCGCATCGCCGCGCACCTCGCCGGCGTTCCCGAACTCGGCGCGGAGGTCCCCGACGTCCGCACGGTTCCCATCCGCACCGTCGGCGTTCAGGGCGACCACCGCAGCTACCGCTTCCTGACCGTGCTCGGCGGCGTGCGCCCCGATCCCGACGATCCGCACCGCCTCGGCCGGATCGGACGGGCGATCCCGAATCGGTTTCGCGACGTCAACCGGGTCGTGCTCGCCCTCGATCCCGAGCGGGACGTGCGCGTGCTCGAGCCTCGCGTCGCCGGGCTCGATCGCCCCGCCGTCGCGCTGGTGCGCGAAATCGACGCGATCGTGCGCGATCGGCTGGACGACCTGCCGCTGAGCCAGGTGCTGAGCGTGCTGCTCCCGGTCGGCGTCGAGGCGCGCTGGTCGGTGGCGATCCGCACCTTCATCACGAACGACTACATGACCGGCCGTCACGCCGAGCTCGGCGCCGACGTGCCGATCGCGCGGGCGGTCGAGCTCGAGCGCGAGCTCCGCGAGCGCTTCGACGAGATCGACCTCGTCCTGTACGACATCACCAGCAAGCCGCCCGCCACCGTCGAGTGGATGTGAGGCCTGCGCGCGACGAACCGACGACGCCCGATCGAGAGGACCGACCCGTGAGCGACGCTGCCCCTCCCCACCCCGACGCCGACGCCTTCGCCCGCCTGCGCGACGACGTCGACTTCCTCGGGCGCGCCCTGGGCGACGTGCTCCGCGAGCTCGAGGGGGAGCGCTTCTTCCACCTCGTCGAGCGCGCCCGCGCGCTGACCAAGCGAATCCGGCGCAGCGGCGACGGCGCCGGCGAGGCGGAGGTCGCTTCGTCCGACGACGCGGGCGCACGGGGCGAGTTCCAGGCGCTGCTCGCCGACCTCTCGCTGTCGAACGCCGATGGGCTGCTGCGCGCGTTCACGGTCTACTTCCAGCTCATCAACCTCGCCGAGGAGATCCACCGCGTCCGCGTCAACCGCCTCCGCGAGGGGCAGGCCACCGTCGAGCGACCACGGCGCGAGTCGGTGGCGGCCGCCGTCAAGTCGCTCAAGGACCAGGGCTGGTCGCGCGCCGAGGTGCGCAAGTTCATCGAGGAACTCGACATCCAGCTCACGCTCACGGCCCACCCCACCGAGGTGAAGCGCTACACGATCCGGCTCAAGCTCGAGCGGATCGCCTCGGCCGTGCGCGAACTGCAGGAGACCGATCTGTCGCCCCAGCAGCGCGAGCAGCACCGGGCCGAGATCTACGCCGAGATCGCCACGTTGTGGCAGACGCGCGAACTGTTCGCGACCAAGCCGACGGTCCTCGACGAGGTGAAGAGCGCGCTGTACTACTACCGGCGCTCGCTGCTCGAGGCGGTGCCGCGGCTGATGATCGACATGGAGTCGGCGCTCGAGACGTACTTCGGGGCCCCGCACGGCCGCGCCCTGCCGCCCGTCGTGCGCTTCCGCTCCTGGATCGGCGGCGACCGCGACGGAAACCCCTTCGTGACGCCCGAGGTCACCGCCGAGGCCTACCGCCTGCAGGCCGAGGTCGCGCTCGAACAGCACCTCGCCGACGTCGACCTGCTCGTGCAGCGGCTCAGCCAGTGGGAGCGGCGCACGCCGCTGACCAAGTCCTTCCGCGAGGACCTCGCGGAGCTCGCCGAGACCTACGGGGCGCCCGATCGCTTCCAGGGCGAGCCCTACCGGCAGCGGCTGTCGTACATGCACCGCTGGCTCCGCGACGAGCTCGGCGACATGGTGCACGCCCCCGGGTCGGCGCGCGGCGAGCCCCGGCACGCGGCCGACGCGATCGGCGACGCGTCGCAGTACCCCGGCAGCGCCGCCGGCTACGCGGCCGACCTGAGCCGCATCGAGGACACGCTCGAGCGCGGCCTGGGCGAGCGCGCGGCGAGCGCCTTCCTGCGCCCCGTCCTCTACCGGGCCAAGGCCTTCGCGTTCCACCTCACCCCGCTCGATCTGCGCGAGCACTCGCGCCTGCACGAGCGTGCCGTGGCCGATCTCGTCGCCTACGCGGGGCTCTGCGACGACTACGCCGCCCTCGACGAGGACGCGAGGGTCGATCTGCTGGCCGCCGAGCTCCTGTCGCCCCGGCCGCTCGCCCGGTTCGACGCCGACCTCGGCGACGAGGCGCGGCGGGCGCTCGACTTCCTGCGGGTCGTTCGGGCCGTGCAGGCCCGCTACGGGACGGGCGCGACCGGGTCGTACATCGTGTCGATGACCGAGGGCGCGAGCGACGTCCTCGAGGTGCTCGTGCTCGCCAAGCAGGCCGGCGTCGACGCGATCGACCCGACGCCGCTGTTCGAGACGCAGGCCGACCTCGAGGCGGCCCCCGACGTGCTGCGGCGGCTGTTCTCGCTCGAGGGATACCGCGCCCACGTCGAGCGTCGCGGCATCCAAGAGGTGATGATCGGCTACTCCGACTCGAACAAGGACGCGGGCTTCCTGGCCGCGAACTGGGCCCTCTACCAGGCCCAGGAGGGGATCGCGGCGGTGTGCCGCGACGCCGGCATTCCGCTGCGCATCTTCCACGGCCGCGGCACCAGCATCGGGCGCGGCGGGGGGCCGACGGGGGCGGCGATCCTGGCGCAGCCGCCGGGAAGCCTCGGCGGCCGGATGCGCCTCACCGAGCAGGGCGAGGCGCTGTCGGACCGCTACGGCGATCCGGACCTGGCGCACCGCCACCTCGAGCAGGTCGCGCACGCCTTCATCCTGTCGTCGGCACGGGACACCGAACCGCTCGCCGAGGTGCCCGCGGCGCACCGCGAATCCCTCGCCGCCGCGGCGAAGGCGGCGGAGCGCCTCTACCGGGACTTCCTCGAGGCCGACGGCTTCCTCGACTTCTTCCACACCGTGACGCCGATCGAGGAGATCAGCCGCCTGCAGATCGGGTCGCGTCCGGCGCGACGTTCGGGCGAGCGATCGCTCGGCAACCTGCGGGCGATCCCGTGGGTGTTCTCGTGGACGCAGTGCCGGGCGAACCTGCCGGGATGGTTCGGGCTCGGCACCGGGCTCGCCGAACTCGACGTCGAGGTCACGCGCGAGATGTACGCCTCGTGGCCGTTCTTCAAGACGCTGGTCGACTTCGCGCAGATGAGCTTGGCCAAGGCCGACCTGGGCGTCTTCGAGAGCTACCTGCAGCTCGTGCCCGACGAGCTCGTGGACCGCTTTTGGCCGGTCATCGAGGCCGAGTACCGCCGCAGCGTCGCCGCCGTCGAAGCGGCGACGGGCAGTGCCCTGCTCGAGCACGACCCCACCCTTGCGCGGGCGATCGAGCTGCGGAATCCCTACGTCGATCCGATCAGTTACCTGCAGGTCGAACTGTTGAGGCGCCTGCGCGCGCTGCCGTCGGAGAGCGCCGAACGCGAGGATCTCGAGTACGCTGTGCTCGTCAGCCTCATCGGAATTTCGGCCGGGATGCGCAACACCGGCTAGCGCTGCGCTCGCGGCGTTCTCACGGCCTTCATTCAGGACGCCCGTAGCATGATCCGAATGGAAACGGAGACCTGATCGATGGACCTTCTCGCAAGCGGCGGCCCCATCCTGGTGGCGATCGCCCTCATCTCGCTGTACGCGGTGTACCTCTTCGTCCAGCGCGCGCTCAAACTGGCTCGGGAGACGGTCGACGCGGGACCCTTGATGGAGAAGGTGAACGCGGCCGTGCGTGACCGCGACCTCGAGCTCGCGCTCGCCGCCTGCGAGGCCGACCGCGGCCCCGTGGCGCGCGTCCTGCACGCCGCCCTGCTGCGCCTGCCGTACGGGCGTTCGGCGGTCGAAGCGGCCTTCCAGGAGGCGTCGCTGCTCGAGGAGCAGACCCTGACCCGGGGGCTCCGGCCGTTGGCGACCATCGCTCAGATCGCGCCGCTGCTCGGCCTGCTCGGCACCGTGACCGGCATGATCATCGCCTTCGCCGAGATCTCGCAGCAGGGCACCGGCAACCCCGCAGCCCTGGCCGACGGGATCGGCCAAGCCCTGGTCACGACGGCCGCCGGCCTCATCGTCGCGATTCCCACGCTCATCGGGCAGAACTACCTGTCGTCGCGCGTCGACGCGATCCTGCTCGAGATCGACCGCCGCCGGGAAGAGCTGATGGCGAACGTCGTGCAGGCGGTCGCTTCGCGCCGCGAGGAGCGGGCCGCGGACGACGTCCCCGTGCAGGAAGCCGCGCCCGGTGCGGCGCCGGCTTCGGCCGCCGCGTCGGGCGTGCCGTCGACACCGCCGGCCTCGAGTTCCGTGGGCGGGGACGACTGAGCATGGCTCGCACCCGGAGGCGCTCGACGCGGCCGGGGCTGGCGCTCGACCTCACCCCGATGGTCGACGTCGTGTTCCTGCTGATCATCTTCTTCATGGTGTCGACCACGTTCATCACGCTCGAGTCCGGCCTCCCCGTGGAGCTGCCCGACGCACGCACCGCCCAGGCGCAGGCCGACGACCTCCCGACCGTCACCATCGATCGCGACGGGCAGGTCTACGTCGCCGGCACGCCCGTGTCCGAGGCGCAGCTCGTCGCCGTCCTGCAGCCGCTCGTCGACGCCAGCCCCGCCGGCGTCGTGGTGCTGCGGGCCGACAGCCAGGTGCCGCACGGGCAGACCGTGCGCGTGATGGACCTCATCCGCCAATCCGGGGCCAGCCGCATCGCCATCGCCACCGGAGGCTGACGGTGGGCGGGCTCGCCGCGCTGTGGCGCGACCGGGACAAGCGCCGCGCCGCCCTGGCATCGGTGCTGGTGCACACGCTGGTGCTGCTGGCCGTCGTGCTGTGGATCGAGCGACCGCAGCCGGTGCCGCTCGACAGCTACCTCGTCATCGAGGTCGGGACGCCCGAGCTCGCGGAAACGCCCGAACCGGCGCCCGCCGCCGATGCGCCCGCGCCCGACGCCCTCCAGCCGCAGGTCGCCAGCGAGGCGCCGGGCGCGCCGCGGGTGGCGCCCCCGAGCGACGAAGCGGCCGCCGCTCCCGAACCGGTCGAGGCGTCGGCGACCCCGCCCGCGCCCGAACCCGAGGCCGAGACCGACCAAGCGCCCGAGGAGAGCCGAGCCTCGAGCGAAGCCACCCCGCAGCCGACCGAGGCGCCGGCGCCCGAGACCGAGGCCGCAGCGCCGCCGACGCCGGAGGCACCCCAGGACGCCGCGCCCCCGACCCCGGCGCCGCCTTCGGCTCCGACCGCCGTCGCTCCGCAGCCGCGGAGCGAGTCGCTGCCGGACGTCGGCGCACCGCCGCGCCCCGAGATCGATGCGGTGCGGCTCGAGCCGCGCCCGCTCGCCGAACCGCTCGCGATTCCGCCCCCGGGGGCCGCCGTCGAGGTGGCCGCGTCGCGGCCGGTCACGATCGAGGCGGCGGCCGCGGTCGTCGAAGCGACGCCGATCCCCCGGCCGACGATCGACACGTCGCTCGCCGAGGCCCGGCCGATCCCGGCGCCGAGCGCCCGGGCGACGACGGCGTCGGCACGCGCGATTCCGGCGCCGGAGGCGAGCGCATCCCTGGCCGCCGCCCAGGCGGTACCGACGCCCGACGCGGTCGCCTCCGTCGCGACCGCCCAGCCGGTGCCCGCACCCCAGGTCACCGCCGCGGTCGCCGCCCCACGGACCGTGCCGCGGCCGGACGCGATCGCGTCGGCCGGAGCGGCGCGCGACGTGACCGTCGTGCCGAGCGTCGCCGTGCCCGTCTCGACGGTGGTGCCGGTTCCCACGGTGCGGGCGGTCGTGCGGGCGCCGGTGGCCCCGGGGCGCGACGAGCCGGTCGCCTCGGCCCGCAGCCAGCCGACCGATGCATCGCCGTCGGAAGTCGCGGCACCGGTCCCCCCCGGCGGCAATGCGGCCACGTCGGGCCAGCCGGATGCTCCCGAGGCGGCGGCGGCCGACGCACGCGGCCGCGCCGCGGGACCGGACGGAAGCGCCGACCCCACCGGGGCGTCCGAGGCGCCGCGGCCCTTCAGCGAGTCGCGCTCCCGCCCGGTGGCGGTGCTGATCGACAACGTCGCCGGCTACCCGCAGTCGGGGCTCGGCGAGGCCAGCCTGGTCGCCGAAATGCCGGTCGAAGGCGGGCTCACCCGCTTGATGGGGGTCTACGACCGCAGCGATCCGGCGACGGTCGGGCCGATCCGCAGCGCCCGCGACTACTTCGTCGAGCTCGCCGACGATTTCGATGCCGTGCTCGTGCACGTCGGAGGCTCGCCGGGCGCCCTCGCGACGATCGAACGCCTCGCCTACCCGAACCTCGACGCGTTCACCCGCGGCGACCTGTTCAGCCGCGCCGCCGACCGTTCGGCGCCCTACAACCTCTACAGCGGGGGGCGCGAGCTCCGCGACGCGATCGCCCGGCTCTCGCTCGATCGCCAGCGCACGCTGCAGGGGACCCGCTACCGGCCGCCGAGCGACGCCGGGGTCCGCAGCGACGTGAGCGTGAGGTTCAGCGGGGCGTACACGAGCGGATTCCGCTACGTTCCCGAATTCGACCGGTACCGCTGGGTTCGCGACGGTGCCGACGCCGTGACCGCGAGCGGGGAGGCCGTCCTGGTCGAAGCCGTGCTGGTCGCCCGCATCGAGGCGCGGCCGCTCCCCGGCGATCCGGCGGGTCGGCTCTACATCCCCCTGGCGACGGCGGAGCCGGGAGCTGCCACGCTCCTGCTCCGTGGCCGTGCGGTCGACGGTACCTGGTCGACGCGCGACGGGGTGGGGCCGGTGTTCACGACGGCCGACGGCCGCGACGTCGATCTGCGCCCGTTCCGGACGTGGGTCCTGTTCGCGCCGGTGGGGGCCGAGGTGCGCACCCGCTAGGCGAACCCGCCGCTCCGCCGGAACGGTCGTGCGGCTAGCGCTGCACCCACTCGTCGAAGAACAGGCCGCGCATCTTGAGGCGGTAGCGCTCGTCCTGGAGCTCGATCTCGAGCCACACCGCTTCGTCCTGGTAGCCGTTCGTGTCGAGCAGGATCGCCCGCCCCTGCGAGGCGATGTTCACGCCCCCACGAACCGGGGTGTGGCCGTAGACGCCGAGGCGGTACGGCGTGCCGTCGAGGTAGTCGCGTTCCTCGTAGATCCAGCGGCGCCGGTTCTCGAGGTAGAAGCCGTTGTCGTAGCGGTTGTGCTCCTCGAGCGGACCGACGTGCGCGAAGTGCAGGCCGTCGATCTCGAGTTCGTAGGGCCACGATCGGATCCACTCGCGCAGCGGCTCGGGGAGGGCGCTCCCGTGGCCGTCCTTCCACTCGAGGTGGGTGACGTCGTCGGTGCGCAGCGGCCCCTGGTCGGCCTGCACGGCGTTGAAGTCGTGGTTGCCCATCAGGATCGTGACCGCGCCGTCCGGCGCCGCGGACTGGAAGGCCCGCACGTCGCGGAGGAAGTCGACCTGGGCGCGTTCGGCACGGGCGAGGTGGGCGGGATCGTACTCGTCGTAGCGCTTCGCCCCGATGAGCTCCCCGTAGCGCTCGCGGCTCTTGGCGTGGACGAGATCGCCGAGCAGCACGATGCGCACGTCGCCGTCGAGCACCGGCGCCGTCGGGCGCTTGGCGGCGTCCGCGACGCCCGCATCATCGAGCATCGACCAGAGCTTGGCGCTCTGGGCGTGGATGTCACCGATGACGACGAGCTTCACGAACAACCTCCATGCGGATCGGGGCCCGGGCGCGGGGTTCAGCGCCCGGGCAGCATCCTACCGGGTCGTCGCGGTCGGCAACGTAGGCGAATTCGCGCGGCGCGGCGAAGCGGCGCCCCCGCGTCGTTCGCTGCGGGGCGAACGGCGCGGGGGCGAGGCGGGAGGGCTCAGCGCGTGGTCTCGGAGGACGTGGGGTGGGTGCGGGCGAGCTGGCGCTGCGCCAGTTCGATCTGGACGCGCACGTAGGCGTCGATCTCGTCCTTGCGCGCCTCGCCGGCGAGCAGGCGTGCCTCGAGGTCGCGAACCGCACGTTCGAGTTCCGCGGTCGGGGCGTGGAGGGTCACGGTGGGCACAGGGGCGTCCTTCCGTACGTTCGGATCGCAGCGGATCCGACGGGGATCGGGGCAGGCCGCGAGCGAAGGCATGGGCACGCGGCGTCGGTGAAGATGATGCACGCTACGGAAGCCCGCCTTACGAGCCCCTTACGCCCCGCCGGCGTCGAGCCTCAGGCGTCGATCCGCGTGCCGATCGCGATCTCGGCCCCGGCCCCCGTCAGGTCGCCCGACGCCGCCCGCCGGAGCAAGGCCGGCGCGGTCCGCGCGTCGCGCCCGTCGACGATGCGCGCATGCGGCGCGCCGGCGTCGAGCGCCGCCAGGGCGGCTTCGAGTTTGGGAATCATCCCGCCCGCGATGCGACCGTCCTCGATGCGGGCGAGCACCTCGGCCCTTCGGATCGAGGGGAGCAGCGAGTCGGGGTCGCCCGGATCGTCGAGCACGCCCGCTACGTTGGTCATGAACAGGGCCGGGACGCCCAGCGTGCCGGCCACCGCCCCCGCGACGTCGTCGGCGTTGACGTTGAGCGCGTCGCCGTCGTCGTCGAGGGCGACGCAGCCGATGACCGGAACCAGCCCCGCGCGCAACAGCGCGTGGATCACCCGCGGCTCGACCCGCACCGCGCGGCCGACGCGACCGAGCTCGGGATCGGCGGCCGCGGCGCGAAGCAGGCCGGCGTCGCGCCCGGTCAGGCCGACGCCGCTGCCGATCCGCGCCGCGAGCTCCTTCCCCAGCGACGTCAGCGTGCGCTCCACGATCGGCATCGCGGCGTCGCTGGTCACGCGGAGGCCCCGGACGAAGCGCGACGCGACCCCGGCCCGTTCGAGCGCGGCGGCGATGAAGGGTCCGCCGCCGTGGACCACGACCGGGGGGCGTCCGCCGCGCGCGAGCTCGCGCAGGCCGGCTGCGACCGCCTGCCGGACGTCGGCGTCGACCATCGCGTTGCCGCCGTACTTGAGGACGAACGGGGGGAGGGGAGGCTGCGCCGGCATGGCGCCATCGTACCGGGGCACGTGCCGGGCCCTCGGTAGACTCGGGGTCCATGGACCGCCTCCGCTTCGGGACCGATGGCTGGCGCGACCGGATGGACGGTCGCTTCACGGAGGCCAACGTGGCGCGAGCGGCGGCCGCCTACGCCGAGCACGTGGTGGATGGCGGCGGCAGACGGATCGTGGTGGGGCACGACACGCGCCGCGGCGGCGCCGCGTTCGCCGAGCGCGCGGCGGCCGTGCTGGCCGCGCACGGGCTCGAGGTCCTGCGCAGCGCGGGGCCCCTTCCGACCCCCGTGCTGTCGTTCGCCGTGCGCCATCTGCGGGCCGACGGCGGCGTGATGATCACCGCCTCGCACAACCCCCCGGTCTGGAACGGCTTCAAGATCAAGGGCGCCTACGGCGGCACCGCCGCTCGCACTACGTACGACGCGGTCTCGGCCCGCGTGGCGGCACGCGGCGGGGGCGACGTGCGCGGTGCCGAGGATGCCGCGCCGGAGCCACGGCTCGATGTGCAGGAGGCCTACTTCGAGGCGCTCGCGGCGATGCTCGCGCCGTCCGTCTGGCGCGGGGCCGACGCCCGGATCGTGCACGACGCGATGGGCGGGGCGGCGGCCGGGTGGCTGGAGCGCTTCGTGGCCTGGTCGGGCCTCGGCGTTCGCGTGGACGCGCTGCGCGGAGCGCCGGATCCCGACTTCTACGGCGTTTCGCCCGAGCCGATCGCCGACCATCTGGACGTCACCGTCGACCGGATGGCGGCGACCGCGTCCGGGTTCGCGGCGGTCACCGACGGCGACGGCGACCGGATCGGGGTCGTGGTGCCCGGCGGGAGGATCTTCACGGCGCACGAGGTCTTCGCGCTGCTTCTCGACCGTGCCCAGGCACGGGGCGGGCACGGAGCCGTGATCAAGACCGTGACCGTGTCACGCCTCGTCGAGCGGCTCGCGCGCCGGCGCCGACTCGCGGTGCGCGAGACGCCGGTGGGCTTCGCGCACATCGTGGCCGAGATGCGCCGCGGCGGCGTGCTCATCGGCGGGGAGGAGTCGGGAGGCTTCGGCCTTCCGGACCACCTTCCCGAACGCGACGGGCTGCTCAACGCCGTGCTGCTTCTCGAGGCCGAGCTCGCCTCCGGCGCCCCGCTCGCCGAGCACGTGGCCGCGCTCGCCGCCGAGGCGGCGTGGCCACACGCCTACGCCCGACGCGACCTCGCCGTCGAGGACCGCGCCGTCGTCGATGCGGTCGTGTCGACGCTCGATGCCGCGCCGTCCCGCTTCGCGGGCCGCCCCGTGGAGCGGGTCGAACGACGCGACGGCGTCAAGCTCGACTTCGGCGAGCAGGGGTGGCTCCTGTTTCGGCCTTCGGGCACCGAGCCGGTGTTCCGGCTGTACGCCGAAGCGCCGACGGCGGACGAGGTCGAGGCGCTCCTGACGGAAGCTCGCGCGTTCGTGGCGGCGACCGCGGGGCTCTAGCCGAGGCTCAGTCTTCCGAGGCGTCGCTCGGGTCGTCGGCCTCGGTGCCGTCGTCGGACGCGGGTTCGTCGGTCGATCCGTCGGCCGCCGCGTCGTCGTCGCTCGCCTCGTCCGGAGCTGCGGTCGCAGCCCCGGCGGCGCCCGCATCGTCCGCATCGTCCGGATCGCCGGCGTCGCCGCTACCGGCCGCGGCGTCCGATGCGGCGTCCGACGTGGCGTCCGCCGCGTCGTCGGGGCTGTCCGTCGGCGCGTCGGGGCTGCCGCCGTCGATCACTTCGGAGCGGATCGATTCGAGCAGGCTCGTTCGACGGGCGCGAAGCGCTTCGAGTTCGGCCTCGCTCTCGGCGATGCGCTGCTCGACGAGCTGGAGCTGGGCTTCGAGGTTCCCTTCGAGCTGCGCCTGCAGGGAGCGGTTCTCCTCGGTGGCCTGCGCCAGCGCCTCGCGCTGGTTCGAAACGGTGGCCTCGAGCTCCGAGAGCTGGGCCCCGAGCGCGTCGGTCTGCGTCTGCAGCGACGCCACCTCGGCTTGCAGCGCCTCGCGCTGTTGCGTGAGGTCCTCGACGACCTGCCCCGAGCCGCAGGCGGCGAGAAGGAGCACGAGCGGAGTCAGCAGGAGGACCGACAGTCGGGGGTTCGGCATGGAGACCTCGTTTCAGGGGTGGGGACGGCGGCCGCCGCGCGGCGGCCGCGAGTTCGCATCGGTGCGTGGCAGTATAGGGAGCCTCTCGCGAAACCGGGTCGCGGAGCCGCACAATCTCGGGCCCCGGGGGCCCGGACGCGCGAAGGGGGCGGGGCCGAACCGAACGTGGGAAGCGGGGCCGCGGGCGGGCCCGTCGCGCCTGCAGACGTCGAAGCCGCCCCGTCGCCCTCGGCCGCCTACGTCGGGAGGCTGCGAAACGCTCGGTCGCTGGTCGACAGCACCTCGTGCCCGTCGGCCGTCACGAGGACGAGGTCCTCGATGCGCACGCCGTAGCGCCCGGGTCGGTAGGTGCCGGGCTCGACGGTGACGAGCATGCCGGGCTCGAGGACGTCGTCGGAGGCCGTCGACAGGCGCGGGCCCTCGTGGATCTTGAGCCCTACGCCGTGGCCGAGCGAGTGGGGGAAGAGGTCGAGCACGTCGTGCCGCTCGAGCACCTCGCGGGCCACGGCTTCGAGCTCCTGGCCGGTCCGCCCCGGTTCGATGGCCCGGACGGCTGCCTGCTCGGCCTCGAGGACCGCGTCGTACAGCGCCCGCTCGTCGGCCGACACCTCGCCGACCGCGAAGGTGCGGGTCATGTCGGCCGTGTAGCCCTCGACGCGCGCGCCGAAGTCGATGGTCACGAGTTCGCCCGCTTCGATCGCCTTCGTGGTGGCCACGCCGTGGGGCATGCTGCTGCGCAGCCCCGAGGCGACCACGATCGGGAAGCCGAGCTCGCCGCCGCGCTGGCGGATGTAGCGCTCGAGCTCGAGCGCCACGTCGATCTCGCGCACGCCGGGAGCGACCGTGCCGATCCCGTGGGCCAGGGCGGCGTCGGTGAGCGCGGCGGCCTGACGGAGCCGGCGGATCTCGTCGTCGTCCTTGACTTCGCGGAGCGGCGCGATCGGCGATCGGAGGCGCAGCGCCGCTCGGCCCAGTTCGGATTCGAGGTCCTCGAGCTCCGCGACGGTCGTCGCCTCGACTTCGATGGCCAGCGAGGCGTCGCCCACCGTCTCGGCGACCCAGGCGCGCGCCGCTCGCGTGATCTCGACGTCGAGGCGCGATTCGGCCTCGGCCTGCGCGATGTAGCGCCCGTCGGTGATGAGCCAGGCCTCGTCGCGGGTCACCAGGACGCTCCCGTCCTCGGGGCTGGTGAACCCGCTGAGCCAGCGCACGTTGGCGGGATCGCGGACCCACACGGCGTCGGCGCCGTGCTCCCCGATGCGCGTCCGTACGGCGGCGAGGCGGTCGTCGCGCCGCTGCGGTTGGCTCACGGAGCGACGTTGGCCACGATGCCGAGCAGGGCCTCGACCTCGAGCGAGGCGCCGCCGATGAGGCCGCCGTCCACGTCCGGCTTGGCCACGAGCTCGGCGGCGTTCGCCGGCTTCATGCTGCCGCCGTAGAGCACCCGCATCCCGCGGCCGACGTCGCCGTAGCGCTCGCCGAGCGCGGCGCGGATGGATGCGCACATCGCCTGGGCGTCGTCGGCGGTGGCGGTCTTCCCGGTTACGATCGCCCACACCGGCTCGTACGCGATCACGAGTTCGTCGGAGGCGCTCACGTCGATGTCGACGAGGGCGCCGGCGAGCTGGCCGAGCACCACGGCTTCGGCGCGCCCCGCCTCGCGCTCTTCGAGACGTTCGCCCACGCAGAGGATGGGCGTGAGGCCGTGGGACCGGGCCGCGGCCACCTTGCGCCCCGCCAGCGCGTCGTCCTCGTGGTGGTAGGCGCGCCGCTCGGAGTGACCCACGACGACCCAGGAGGCGCCCGCGTCGCCCAGCATCGCGCCCGACACCTCGCCGGTATAGGCGCCCTCGTCGTGCTGCGAGAGGTCCTGGCCGCCGAGCGCGACGGTGTCGGCGAGGTCGGCCTCGATCAGGGCGGCGTGCATCGGCGCGAGGTGCGTGGCCGGAACGTTGA
>CBDUCW010000015.1:0-15757 GCA_965365745.1 uncultured Trueperaceae bacterium | reverse complement strand
CGCGGACCCGCGAACGCCTTCGCGCGCACGCCCGAGCGGGCTCGCGCCCGTCCCCGAGTTCGGGAACGGATCCAAGTGCGGACCCAAGTCCGGATCCATGGGACCGCCGCGGCCTCGAGTCATGCCTACCGCCTCCAGCTCAGGGCGAGGAGGACCGCGCCGGCCCCGGCGTACAAGCCCACCGGCGTCCAGCCGGCGAGCCAGGCGGGGATCGTGCCCTGTGCCCCCAGGAGGTTCGAGACGCTCCAGGTGGCGTAGTAGAGGAAGGTGAGGAACAGCACCGCGACGAGCCCGAGCGGGGTCTGGTAGCGAAAGGTGAACAGGCCGACGGCGAGTGCGAACAGCGCGAAGGCCACGGCAGCGACGGGTTCGGCGAAGGTCCGGTGAAGGGCCGTCCACTCGGCGCTGTTCCGGCTCCGATCGGACTCGATCCGGGCCCACAGCTCGCGCAGCGGCAGCGTCGTCAATTCCTGCGAGCCGACGCCGTCCGCCGCGAGCTCTCGCACGGGGAGCAGCATCTGCTCGGCGCGGGCATCCATCACGGGGCGCGACTGTCGGAACCGCACGAATCGGACTCCTTCCAGCGTCCAGATCCCTCCATCGGGATCCAGCGTACCGCGCTCGGCGGTCGAAATCTCGGCAGGTCCCCCCGCGCCCGACCCACGCCCCGGATCGATGACGACCGCGTTTTCGAAGCGCCCGTTCTCGCCGAGTTCGCCGATGTAGATGCTGCGCCCGAGACCGTCGGTGAAGAAGCTCCCGGCCTCGACGAAGGTCGCAGGGGAGAGCAGCAGGATGTCCTTCTGGGCTTCGCGGGCCCGCTCTTCGGCCCACGGCACCACGACCTCGTTGTTCACGAAGGCGAGCACGCTGACCGCTGCGCCGAGCGCCAGCACGGGGAGCAGGAAGCGCCGCGGGCCCAGGCCGAGCAGGAGGGCTGCCTTGATCTCGCCGTCCTGTGCCAGGCGCGTGATGCCGAGGAGGCCCGCGAAGAGCAGGGCGAGCGGGATGCCCGAACTCGCTGCCAGCGGCAGCTTGAACAGCAGGAACGAGGCCACCAGGCGAGCGGGCACGCCGCGCGCGAGGATGTCGGCGAGCGAGCCGAGCAGGAAGCTTCCGAGCAGCAGCATCAGCAGCGCCGCGAGTCCGGCCGCGTAGAGCGGGAGGATCTCATCGCCGAGGTAGCGCGCGAATCGGCTCATCGAGCGCGGCTCCAGGCGAACACGCCGCCGGCGCCGACCGCGACCAGCGCCCACGTGAACCAGGCCGCCACCGCAGGTCCGAGCACGCTGCGTTCGAACAGACTCTCGGAAAGCACCCACAGAGCCCAGAACGCCACGAGCAGGACGATGGTCCAGCCGAAGCCGGCGGCGCGGCTGCGCAACGTGAGTCCGAGCGCAGCGGTCGCCACCGCGAACACGACGGCCGCCATCGCGTCGGCGATGCGCCGGTGGAAGCGGAACCGGAGCTCGCGGGCCGCGGCTCCGGTCGCCCGTTGCGCGTCGATCAACGCACCGAGCTCGCCGAGGGTGAGGAACTCGCTGCGCGTCAAGGTCTGGGTGGCCGTGGCCTGCAGGGCGAAGGGCACGCGGACCTCGCCCACGTCGACCGGTGCCCCGTCGTCGTCGGCGCGGACCGCGTCGGCGAGCGACCAGGTGCGGGCTTCGCTGTCCCAGACGCCCTGCGGCGCGCTGGTGATTGTGCCGTCGGGATCCAGCACCACGACGCCGCGCAAGTCCGCGCGATCCGAATCGTCGCTGCGGGCGCGGATCGAGCCGGCGTAGTACACACCGTCGTCGGTTCGAAAGGCGGCGCGGTTCTGGGTCGCCGTGGGCGGGCGCGCAAAGACGAAGCTCTCGATGAGTTCGGTGTATGCCCGCTCGGCACGAGGCTCGACGACGCCGTTGTTGAGGAGCGTGAGCCCGGCGACCGCCACGCCGAAGACGAGGAACGGGGTGGTGAGCGACGAGGGCCGCACCCCCAGGCCGTAGGCGGCCTTCAGCTCGGAGTCGCGCGCGAGCCGGCCCGTGGCAAGGAGCACCGCGAACACGACCGTGATCGGCAGCGACAGGTGGAGGAAGAACGGCACGCGGTAGATCAGCAGGAGGACGACCGTCGCCATCCCCGCTTCCTGCTCGATCAGGAAGCTGGCCAGGACCGAAAGCAGGTCGATGGACAGCAGCAGACAGAAGGCTGCGACGCCGAGGGGGTAGAGGAGGGCGGTCTCGCGCAGGAGGTAGCGTCCGAGTCGCTTGGGCACCCCGCGAGTATAGCCACGGGGTCCCGTCTGGCACGGTGCATCTGTGCCCGCCGGTTCGGACTCGACGGCGTCTGCGGGCCCCGTCGGCGTCCGGGGGATGCCGGTAGACTCCATCGTGATGACCTCCTCTACGCCCACCCCCGTCACGCGCAGCGCCGACATCCGGCGTGCGGGCGGCGCAGGGACGCGGGTCGCGAACCGATGACGGGCCCGGGCAGCGACGCTCCACGCGGCACGGCGATCGTCGACGCGGCGCCGGTGCGGGGTCCTACGGGCAGCCGCGGCGCCGTGCAGCGCCCCGTGCACCTGATCGCGGTCCAGGCGCGCATGGATGCGCCCGACTACGGGAGCGCCGAGGCCTTCCGCGCCCGCATCGACGAACTGGCGCGGGTCGCCCTGGAGCGCCCAACCGGAACGCCGGCGGGCACGCCCGCCCTCCCCACGCTCCTCGCGTTTCCCGAGGCGATCGGTCTACCGTTGCCGTTCGCCCTGGCCGACCCCGGGGTCGCTCGCGCGCTTCGCGACGGGCGGCCGCTCGGGCGGGCGCTCGGCTCGGCGGCGCTCCGCGGGTGGCGCCGCTGGCTTCCGGCCGTCCCCCGAGCGGGCCTCGGGGCGCTGTGGCACCTCGGTGCGCTCGAGGCGGACGCCGTCGTGCGGGAGGTATTCCAGGCCGTGGCGGTGCGCTACGGCGTGACCGTGGCCGCCGGCAGCCTGCCGCTCCCGTTCGTCGATCGCGAGGCCGCCCTCGGCGACCACGTTCGATTGGCGCGGGTGCGCAACACCGCCTACCTGTTCGGGCCCGATGGCCGCGTGCTCGATCGGACCGAGAAGGTGGTGCCGACCGCCCTCGAGCGGCGCGTCGGCATCCGCCCTGGATCGCTGAGCGACCTGCGCGTGGCCGAGACGCCGGTGGGCAGGGTGGGCACCGCGATCTGCCTCGACGCCTTCCACCGCAGCGTGCTCGAGCACTTCGACGCCTGCGGCGCCGAGATCGTGCTGCAACCGACCGCGAACCACGCCGCCTGGCGCCGCCCGTGGCCGCCCGACCCGAGACGATCGGAGGCCGAGGCCTGGCTCGCCTTCGGCGTGCGGGCCGGGATTCGCGGGTGCCGGAGCATCCGCGTTGCGGTCAACCCGATGCTCGTCGGCGACGTCGGGCCGCTGCACGCGCGCGGCCGCTCGACCATCAGCGTCAACCCCCGCCTCGTCGGCGGGGACGAGGCCGAGGCGGCGCGCCCGGCCGGGGCGAAGGGTGCCGACGACGTCGACGCGCGCTGGCCCGGGCTGATCGCGCTCGCGCCGGACGCGGCGAGCGAGGCGGTGGTGCGCGCGGTCGTCGACCTCGGGGCGCCGAACGGAGCGCGCGGCGACGAACCCGTGCACGGGCGCGGAGATGACCTGGGCGGTGCTTCAGGAGGCGACGGCGGGGCCGAGTCGGCGCCGGTAGACTGAGCGCCGTGACCGGAACGCTCGGCCTCTTCTCCCTCTCGGACCTGTTCCAGCTGCTGTCGACTTCGTCGCGCTCGGGACGCCTCGCGATCGACCATCCGCGCGGCCCGGCCCGGGTGTACTTCGAGAAGGGGCAGGTCGTGCACGCCGTGTTCGGCCGGCGAACAGGGTTCGATGCGGTCTACGAACTTTTCGCCGACGAACAGGGCGACTTCGAGTTCAAGCCCGGGCTCGCGGCGATCGAGCGCACGATCCGGATGGGGACCGAGAACGTCGTGCTCGAGGCGATCCGCCGCCTCGACGAGGCGCGTCGCGATCAGCCGGTCGACTCGATCCCGCGCAGCGCCGTGCCGGTGCGGGCCGCCGATGCCGAGCCCGCCGTCACCCTGCAGCCGACCGAGCAGCGCGTGCTCGAGCAGGTGGACGGGGTGCGCAACGTCACCCAGATCGCCGTCGACGCGAGCCTGGAACCCGAGGACGTGATGCGTGTCGTCGCTCGCCTCACCAAGATCGGCCTGCTGCGGATCAAGGCGCGCCCCCCGCGAACCGCCCGCCTCGTGACGCGGTTGGCCGCCCGGGGCGTCCCGACCGGGCACCTCGGCATCGATCCCGGAATCCTGCGCACCTGGGAGAAGGCCCTAGGGGGCCGCCCCACACGCGTCGTGGCCAAGTGCGAAGACGGGCGTACGATCGCCTTCGGGGTCGCTGCGGTGGAGGGCGCCGGACCCTACGCCCACCTCAGTCGCGACACGTTGCTCCGTGCGGACGTGGGCGCGAACGCGACCTTGCTCGTTCGCCCGGTGCCCGACGACGGCGCTACGGGGCGCTAGCCGCGGCGTGTCCGGAGCCGACCTCCCCGCCGTCGCGACCCGCGCCGGCAGCGACGAACTCGCCCGCCCCTTGCTGCCGTGGCGGCGCGTCGCGTTCCCCGTTCCCTGGTCGACGGTCTTCGCCGACGCGGCCGGCCCGCTGCACCTCGAGGTCGGATTCGGCGACGGCCGCTACACGGTTCGGCGGGCCGAAGCCGCACCGGGCGAACGCTTCGTCGGTCTCGAGATCTCATCGGGCAGCGTGACCCGCGCCCTGCGGCGCATCGGCCGCGCGGGCCTCGGCAACGTCCGCGTGGCCAAGGTCGGCGCGGGCTTCGCCCTCCGGCACCTGTTCTCGCCCGCATCGCTCGCCTCGATCACCGTGAACTTCCCGGATCCGTGGCCCAAGGAGCGGCACGTGGGGAACCGGCTGCTCTCGCGCGACTTCTACGCGCTGGCCGCGGCCCGCCTCGCGCCGGGCGGCGAGATCCGGCTCGCCACCGACCACCCCGACTACCTCGACTTCGCCGTGGCCGAGGCCGAGGCGAACGGCCGCTACGCCGTCGCCGCGCCAGATCCCCCGGCGGCCGTGTTCGAGACGAAGTACGCCCTGAAGTGGCGCGCCGAAGGCAAGCCGCTGCACTACCGCGTGTTCCGGCTCGCCGACCCGGTCGACGATCCCGCCGCCTACCCCATCCTGGAGAGGTTCTGCCCCATGCCCCACGCCCTGCTCGCCGGCCGTTTGCCGTCGGCCCTTCCGGCCGACCGCCCCTTCGAGAAGACCGTCTTCCCCTACGACGACGGCTACGTGGTGCTGCACGAAGTCGCGGCCACCGCGGCCGAGGGGGCCGGCCGCGGCCGCTGGCTCGTGCGGGCGACCGTCGACGAGGACGACATCAAACAGCAGCTCCTGGTGGTGGTGCAGCAGCGCGACGACGACGAGGTCATCGTCCGGCTCGAGAGCTTCGGCGATCCCATCGTCACCGACGCCGTGAAGGGCGCGATCCACGGCGTGACCGCGTGGCTCGAGGACGCGACCGGTCTCGCGGTCCGCCAACGGAACTATGGCTGACGCGCACGCCCGCCGCGTCGCAGCGTGAGCCAAGCCCCGCCCATCGTGCTCGAGCGCGCGCCCGGCTTCGCAGCGGCCCACGGGGTGGCGACGCGGGCGGGCGGAGTCAGCGCCCCGCCGTTCGACACGCTGAACCTCGGGGGTGGCGTGGGCGACGAACCCGAGGCCGTGCACCAGAACCGCAGCCGATTCCTCGAGGCGATCGGGGCGCCGGCCGGTGAGGTCTGCGTACTGCACCAGGTGCACGGAACCCGGATCGTGCCGTGGCACGCGACCTGGTTTCGCGAACAGGCGGACGCGGCGATCGCGCTCGAGCCAGGCCAGGTGCTGACGGTGTCCGCCGCCGATTGCTGGCCCGTGCTCGTCCGCGACCCGTCGAGCGGCGCGGTCGGAGCGGCGCACGCCGGCTGGCGCGGAACGGTGGCCGGGATCGCCGGCCGTCTGGTGCGCACGCTCGCCGAGGCGACAGGGGGCGACGTCGACGGCTTCGAAGCTTCGCTCGGACCGGGCATCTGCGGCGCCTGCTACCAGATCGGTGCCGACGTGGCCGACGCGGTGGTCGATGGGCTCGGAGCCGGCGCGCGCACCGCGCTCGGCGACGACCCCGAGGTCGACCGCTGGCGCCTCGACCTCGAGGCGTTGCTGCGCCGTGATCTGCAGGGTGCGGGCATTCGACCCGAACGGATCCACCGGTTGGGCGGCTGCACGCACCACCACGATGCGCGCTACTTCTCGCACCGTCGCGACGCCGGCGCCACGGGGCGTCACTGGGCCTGGATCCGCGCCGGCGGACGCAGGTAGCGCTCGCCCGCCGGGGCGCCGCCTGCGTGCGCGCGAGCGTCGGCGACGACGGCGGGCGGCTGGTACCCTCGGGGGTATGCACGAGCTCCTCGCCACGGTGCGCGCCCTGCGGGCCCCCGACGGCTGCCCCTGGGACCGCAGGCAGACCCACGCCAGCCTGCGGAGGCACCTGCTCGAAGAGGCCGCGGAGGCGGTGGATGCCCTCACCCATGCCGACGACGCCGCCATGCGCGACGAGCTGGGCGACGTGCTCCTGCAGATCGCCTTCCATGCGGTGATCGCGGCCGAGCGGAACGCCTTCGACTACGCCGACGTCGAGTCCGCGATCGTCGCCAAGATGCGCCGGCGCCATCCGCACGTGTTCGGACCGGAGGCCGGCGCCGGCGATCCGACCGATGCCGAGCTCGACCGCCAATGGCGGGCGATCAAACGGCGCGAGGCCGACGAACGCGACGCCGCTCGTTCGCGCGACGGCGTGCCGCGCTCGCTGCCGGCGGCCGCCCTCGCAGGCGCGCTCGCCCGCGCACACGGATGGGCCGAGGACGCCGCCGGTGACGCCCGCGTCGCGGACCCGTCCGGCGATGCGCCGTCGAGCGGCGACGCGCTCGGCGACGCCCTGCTCGCACTCGCGGTGCAGGCGGCCGGCGCCGGCCACGATCCCGAAACGCTGCTCCGCGACGCCATCGCGCGCCGCGAGGCTCGCTCGCCGGACGCGCAGGACGCGCAGGACGCGCAGGACGCGGCGGGCGAGGTCCGGGCCCCGTGAGCCACGACCTCGGGGCCGGGGAGGGCCCTCGGGGGCCCGGCGTCGCGCTCGATCCGCGGCGCGAACCCGCCTACGAACCCACCGTCGTGCTGGCCGGACTGCGCGACCTCGCGACGCGCCTGGAGGGCCGGGAGCGGGACCGCGTGCGCTTCGAGCGGTTCCGCCGCGCCGCCGTGCTGGTGCCGCTGGTGGACGGACGGAACGGCCCGGAGCTGATCTTCACGGTCCGCGCGTCCCATCTGCCGCACCACGCCGGCCAGATCGCGTTCCCGGGCGGGGGGCTCGAGCCCGGCGAAGACCTCGTCGACGCCGCGCTCCGCGAGACGCGCGAGGAGATCGGCATCGACGTCGCCCGCGACGCCGTGCTCGGCATGCTCGACGACCACCCCAGCCCGGCCGGCTACGTCGCCACGCCCGTCGTGGCCAGGATCCAGGGACCCGTGGAGCTCGTGCTCGACCGGAACGAGGTCGAGGAGTGGTTCACGGCCCCGCTGATCGAGCTGGCCCAGATCCCCGCGCGCTCGGAGCTCCGTCGCCAGGAGACGTTCCAGCGGCGCATCCACAGCTTCCAGTGGAACGACCGGCGCATCTGGGGCTTCACCGGCAACGTGGTGAAGAATCTCCTCGACGTGCTGGTCGGCCGCACGGCCTCATGGGACCGATGAAGGCGCCGAACACGACCGTGCCGTCGGATCCCGGAGTCGTGCCGTGAGCGGCAAGCGCGGCACGCTCCGGGTGGTCGGCGACCACGGCGCGACCGGGTACTCGCCCGGCGCCGTCGTGGAGTCGCTGCAGAGCGCGGGGGTCGAGACGGACGTGGCCATCCGCATCGCGCGCAGCGCAGAGAAGCAGTTCCGTGGTCCGCCGGGCGAGCGCGCCACGATCGAGCTCGAAACCTTGCTGGCGTGGATCGTCGACAAGGTGCGCACCGCCTCCGGCGACGAGGCGGCCGCACGGTTCCGCGAGCAGGTGCCGCCCTTCGTGCCGCTGCGGGTCCAGCGCAGCGGCGGCATGGAGGCCTTCAGCCGGCGCACGCTGACGAAGTCGCTGGAGACGATCGACCTCGACTTCAAGGATGCCTACGGCATCGCCGCGCTCGTCGAGCAGGCGCTTCGCGCCGAGGGACAGGCCGAGGTCGTCGCCCGCGACCTGGCGCAGCGCGTCGCGCTGGCGCTCGAGGCCCGCTACGGGCGCGACGTGCGCCTTCGCTACGAGGAGCGCGTCGCCCAGCCCGCCGAGCTGCTCGTCGTGGAGCCCGACGGCGGCGAACTGCCCTACAGCCGCGGCATCCTGGCGCGTTCGCTCATGGCGGTGGGGCTCGGTCCCGAGCTGTCGCACAGCCTCGCCAAGCGCGCCGAGACGGCCCTGTGGGCGAAGGGGGAGACGCGCCTCTCGCGTTCGGAGGTGCGAACCGAAGTGGTGCGGCTGATCGAGGCCGAGGCCGGGAGCGAGTTCGCCCGCCGCTACCTGCTGATGCGCAACGTGCGCCGCCCCGACGAGCCGCTCGTACTCCTGATCGGCGGCGCGGCGGGCGTCGGCAAGTCGGCGCTGGCCTCCGAGATCGGCTACCGCTTGGGGATTCCCCGCATCGTCTCGACCGATTCGGTTCGCCAGGCCCTCCGGTCGCTGATCGGGCCCGAGCTCTCGCCGGTGCTCCACAGCTCGAGCTACGACGCCTGGCTCGCCGAGCTGCTGCCCGCCGAACGCGCCAACGCACGTCCCAAGCGCAAGCGCGTGATCCGCGGCTTCCAGGCGCAGGTGCAGCAGCTGGCGACCGCGCTGTCGGCGATCGTCGAGCGGAACGTGTCGGAATCGACGTCGATCGTCATGGAGGGGATCCACCTCGTGCCCGGCATCGGCTCGGTCCCGTCGATCGAAGGTGCCACCGTCGTGCAGTTGCTCCTGGTGGTGGACGATGCGGACCAGCACCGCTACCACTTCGATCTGCGCGAGGGCCGCACCCGCAGCCGACGGGCGAAGACGGGCTACCTCGACCATTTCAAGGAGATCCGCATCCTGCAGGACTTCATCCGCGAGCAGGGCGAGCAGGAAGGCGTGCCGGTGGTCGAGGCCGCCGACTTCGACGCCGCCGTCGAGCGGTCGGTCGACGTGGTGCTCGACGTGGTGCTCGCCCAGCAGGGGCTTCGCGAGGGCATCGACAGCGCCCTCGATGCGCTGGTCGCCGGGTCCGTCTCGTAGGCGCCGGGTGGGCGCCGCCGGCGCAGGCCTCCACGCTGCACACGGGGGCGGGCGCGGCCGCAGGTGCCGGGCGCCGAGACCAAAACGCACGAACCGCAGGGTTCGACCGCGACCCACGCGCATGAAGAACCCCACCGCCGCGCCCCGCGCGGGTCCGTAGACTGGGCGCATGCATCGTCGTCGCACCGCCCGCCGCCGACCGTCCTCGCGCCGACCCGCCGCGCCGCGTCGCCCGGCACGCCTGCCGTGACGCTCGCACCCGACGAGCGCTCGGACGACGGACGGGCCGTTGGCGGCGCTCCGGCGACGGCCGGCCCGGTGGTCGAGCCGGCGATCGAAACGATCGATCTCACCAAGGCCTACGGCGGCCGGGCGGTCGTTCGCGACTTGAGCTTCACCGTCAACCCCGGCGAGGTCTACGCCCTCGTCGGGCCCAACGGGGCGGGGAAGACGACCGTGATCCGGCTCGTCGCCGGACTGGCGTTCCCCACCCGCGGCACCGTCCGGATGCTCGGGCAGGACCCCAACGAGACCCCCGAGGTTCGTCGGCGCCTGGGTGCCGTGGTCGAGGCGCCCGCAGCCTTCTACCCCTATCTCACCGGGCGCGAGAACCTGCGCCTGCACGCGCGACTGGCGGGCGGCGTGCCGGCGGGGCGGATCGACGACGCGCTCGAGCTGGTGGAGCTCGGCGACGCCGCCGACCGCAAGGTCGGCGTGTACTCGCTGGGGATGCGCCAGCGGTTGGGCGTCGCGGCCGCCGTGCTGACGAAGCCCGACGTGCTGATCCTCGACGAGCCGGCGAGCGGGATGGATCCGCTGAGCCTCCACCTCGTGCACGAGGTGCTGCGGCGGTCGGCAGCGGGCGGGTCGGCGGTGCTGCTCTCGACGCACCACCTCGACGAGGTCGTCGCGTACTGCACGCGCGTCGCCATCCTCGAGGAGGGCGCGCTCGTCGATGAGGTCAACCTGCTCGACCGACGCCAGCGCTTTCGGGCCCGGGTCGACGACCCCGCCACCGGCCTGACCACCCTCGAACGGCAGACCTGGGTGCGGCACGTCACGCAGCGCGACGGTTCGATCGTCTTCATCCTGCGCGCGCCCGACGACCTCCAGCGCGTGGCGCCCGCCCTCGCCGGGGCCGGGGTGTCGCTGCTCGAGCTCACCCGCGACACCTTCGACCTGCGGGCCTACTACCGCGACAAGCTGCTGCGCGACCGGGGCCGCTCCGCGGCTTCGCGCGTCGACCTGACCGATCCGGGGGTGCGCCCGTGAGAGAGCTCCTGCGCATGGAGTTCGGCAAGGTCTGGCGCCTGAGCAGCGTGCGCGCCGGCCTGGTGCTGCTGGCCGTGTTCCCGGCCCTGTGGGCCTACGCGCCAGGGATCTTCGACGTCTACGGATTCGCGCTGGTGTCGGGGTTCCAGGTGCCCTCGCTGGCGCTGCTCTCGAGCATGGAGTTCCTGCTGCCGCTGTTCGTGGCCATCGCGGCGGCCGAGCTGCTGGGCGTCGAGGTCCGGCTCCGTACCCTTCCGACCGTCCTGCTGCGGCCCGTCACGCGGCCCCAGTGGATCCTGGCCAAGGTGCTCGTCTCGATCCTGGTCCCGTTCCTGTTCCTGCTGCTGTTCCTCGTCGCCGCGATGGCGTTCGGCCTCCCGTACGGCTACGGCGCCTTCGTGGGCGGGACCGGGCTCGGCGACGGCGGGCTGCTCGGGGCCGGCCTGATGCCCGCCGGAGCCGCGTTCGGCGAGGTCGTCGGCGCCTACGCCGTGGCGGCGGTCAGCCTGGTACCGATCGCGCTGCTCGCGCTGCTGTTCACGGTGGTGTTCATGAACGCGGCCGCCGGCACGTTGGCGACGCTGGCGACGCTGATCGTCATGAAGCTCCTCGTCGTGTTCCCCTCGCTCGAACCGTTCCTGCTGACCACGCAGCTCGACGCCTACGTCGCGCCGGTGGCGCAGCTCGGCTGGGTGATCGCCCTGATCGGGTTCTACAGCGCCGCCTTCGCCGCGCTCGCCGTGCTGTTGTTCGAACGCAAGGATTTCTGACCGTGGCCGCCCGCCGCCCCGTGCGGTCGGGCAGCGCTGCCCGGTCGCCCGCCGCTCGCCGCTCGGCGGCTCCGCCGCGCCGCCGCGGCCGTGCGCGTCCGCGCGTCGCATCGTGGGCCGCTTGCGCCGCCTGGGTTGGGCTCGTCGCGGCCGCCGTCCTCGCGGCGTTCGGGTCGAGCCCGGCCCGCGCCCAGTCGATCGGCTACACGGTGCAGGTGGTGGCCGTCAGCGACCGAGAAGCGGCGCTCGACCTGATCTCCGAGCTCGACGGCTACCCCGCCTATACGGTTCGCGCGACCACCGGGGTGGGCGACGTCTACCGGGTTCGGGTCGGGGCCTTCGCCAACCGCGCCGCGGCCGAGCGCTACGCCGCGGCCTTGCCCTCCGTCGGCGGCACCGCGCCCGTCCCCGCACTGGCCGAGAACATCCCGACGCCGCTGATGCCCCTGCAGGCGGCGCTGCTCGGGACGGCCAAACCGGAGTCGGAGGCGTGGGACGTCGTGGCCTGGGGCGCCTCGGTGGCGCTGCGGTCCGGGCCTGCGGACGGAGCCGGCATTCCGACCTGGATCGCCGTCACGGCCCAAGGCCAGGTGCGCTTCGAGGCCTGGCGAGCCGCGCCCGACGACGCCGTCGAGCAGACGATGTTGCGCGTTCGAGAGGTTCCCCTGTGGCCCGCCAGCCACGCCGATCTCAGCGACGAGGCCCGCCGTGCGGCGCGCGCGTCGACGGTGGCGCAGGTGGCGCGGTCGCTCGACCTGAGCGAGGACGACGTGAACGAAGCCGTGCGGCCCGACGCCGAGGGCGTCCCGGTCGTCGTGGTGCTCGAGCGGGTGCGGATCGACGCCGTCGAGCGGGTCGGTCGCTACGGCCTCGCCGAGGTCGTCGGACTCGCCGAGCCGACGACGGCCGGAGCGACTCCGGAGCGCTGGATCGCCACGCGCGCGGAGGTGCCGGGACCGGGCGCGACGCGTCTGCCGCTCGAGCCCGCGGCGCTTGTGGCCCGGGGCGCGGCTCCGGTGCTCGGGGAGGGGTGGTCGGGCCGGTCCGACGGACGCTTCGTGCGGGTCGAGACCGTCGGGACGGACGACGCCCCGTCGGTCTCGTGGCGAGCCGTGGTCGGAACGCCGCTGTGGGGCGCGGGCGACCTGCTGCTCGTTCGGGACCGCGACGAGGTCGTGCTCTACCGGATGCACCCACGCTGACCGAGGCGCCGCCCAGCCCCCACGGCGCGCAGGCGTTCGCCGAGGCGAAGCGAGGGTAGAAGGGAACCGCCGCGCCCGGGGGTTCGGGCGCGGCGGATCGCAACCTCGTCGGCGTCCGTCGTCAGTCGCCGGTCGCCACGAGCTCGGGCGCGCCCGCCGCGTTCGAGGCCACCGGGCTCGACGCGGTCGCGGTGTTCCGCTCGGCGAGCCACCGTTCGGCCGCCATCGCGGCTCGCGTCCCCGCACCCACCGACGTGGAGAGCTGGCGATACACCTCGTCGGAGACGTCGCCCGCCGCGTACACGCCTTCGCGACTCGTGTAGATTTCGTCGCGCACGTCGACGTAGCCGTTGGTGTTCAGGTCGACGAAGCCCTCGAGGTAGCCGGTGTTCGGCACGTGCCCGATGAACACGAAGACGCCGTCGGTCTCGACGAAGCCCTCCTCGCCCGACACGGTGTCGCGCGTCTTGACGCCGCGCACCTGACCGTCCCCGCCGACGATCTCGGTGACGACGGTGTTCCAGCTCCACTGCATCTTGGGGTTCGCGAACGCACGCTCCTGCGCGGCCTTGTTGGCGCGCAGCTCGTCGCGTCGGTGGATGACGTTGACGGTGTCGGCGAACTTGGTGAGGAACATCCCCTCTTCGACGGCCGCGTCGCCGCCGCCGACCACCACGACGTGCTTGCCCCGGTAGAAGAACCCATCGCAGGTGGCGCAGGTCGACACGCCGCGCCCGTAGAGCTCGTCTTCGCCGGGCACGCCCAGCCGGCGCGGATTCGCACCGGTCGCGATGATCACGCTCCGGGCCCGGTACTCGGCGTCGTAGCCGCGCACCGCGAAGCCGCGGTCGGCGTCGCCGTCGATCGCCTGGACTTCGTCCATGACGATCTTCGCGCCGAACTTCTCGGCCTGCCGGACCATCCGCTGCGACAGTTCGGGGCCCGAGATGGCTTCGTCGAAACCGGGGTAGTTCTCGACGTCTTCGGTCTGGGCGATCTGGCCGCCCGGAAGTCCTTTTTCAATGACGACCACGTCGAGCTGGCCGCGGCCCGCGTAGATGCCGGCGGTGAGGCCGGCGGGGCCGCCGCCGATGACGACGACGTCGGCGTGGACGGCGTCGCGCTCGGGGTCGGGAAGGGGTGTGGATTCAGGCATGCATCCTCCTTGCTCGCCCCGAGGCTAGCACTACGGGCCGCGGCGCGCGTGTTCGATTGGATACCGGGGAGGGGTATCGCGACCGCGGGCGACCGGGGCCCCCGTCGGCCGCCCGCGCCTCGGGACCGGTGGCATCGGCGCAGGGCCGTGCAGGACGACGCCTAGCCCGAGCTTTCGGTGGGCGGCAGCTTCTTGCCCGGATTGAGGATCCCCTGGGGGTCGAAGGCGCGCTTGATCGCGCGCATCGTCTCGAGCGAACGGCCGTGCTCGGCCTCCATGTACGGAAGCTTGCGAATCCCGACGCCGTGCTCGCCGGTGACGGTTCCGCCGACCGAGAGCGCGCGCTCGACCATCCGGTGGGCCGCGGCCTCGATCCGTTCACGCTCGTCGTCTCCGTCGTAGAAGATCACCGTGTGGAAGTTGCCGTCGCCCACGTGCCCCACCAGGTAGGCGTCGAGCTCGGCGCGGCGCAGGTCCTCGAGCGCGGCGTCCACGGCGTCGGCGAGGTGGGCGATGGGCACCGCCACATCGGTGATGAAGGTGGAGCGCCCCGGATTCGCGGCGACGGCCGCGTAGAACATGTTGTGGCGCGCCTCCCAGAGCCGCTCGCGCTCGTCGGCGTCGCTCGAGCTCTCGAAGGCCCCGGCGCCGTGGTGCCCGCTCACCTCGCGGGCGAGCTCGGCGTCGGCATGCACACCGGCCTCGTTGCCGTGGAATTCGAGGAAGACGGTCATTTCCTCGGGGTAGCTCGTGCCCTGGTGCGTGTTGACCGCTGCGATGCTCCGCGCGTCGATCAGTTCGCAGCGCGCCACCGGGATCCCGGCCTGGATGACCGCGGTCACGAACTCGGTCGCTGCGCGAGCCGACGGGAACGGAACGCGGGCGGCGGACGCGGCCGGCGGGAGGCCGACGAGGCGGAGCGTGACTTCGGTGATCACCGCGAGCGTACCCTCGGATCCGCACAACAGGCGCTTGAGGTCGAGGCCGCTCGCGGACTTGCGTGCGCGGCCGCCGGTGCGCAGCACGTCGCCGGACGCGGTGACGAACTCGAGCCCCATCACGAAGTCGGCGGTCACGCCGTAGCGGACCGCTGCCGTGCCGCTCGCGTTGGTCGCGATCATGCCGCCGAGGCTCGCGTGGGCGCCCGGGTCGACCGGGAAGAAGAGCCCCCGCCGACGCACGTGTTCGTTGATCTGCGGGTAGGTCACGCCCGGTTGCACGACCGCGAGCAGGTTCTCGGGCTCGAAGGCGAGGATGCGGTTCATCTCGCTGAGGTCGAGGGAGATGCCCCCCTCGAGCGGAACCGTTTGCCCCTCGAGGCTCGAGTTGGCCGCGACCGGCGTGACGGGGATCCCGTGCCGCGCCGCGACGCGAAGGGTGTTCGCCACGTCCTCCGTGGAGCGCACCCGCACGACGGCGTCGGGGAGCACCGAAGCCGCGTACGACTCGCCGCGGCTGTGCTGTTCGCGGTCCGACGCCCCCGTACTCACCGCATTCGGACCGATCGCTTCGCGAAGCTCGTCGAGCCAAGCCATGCCCCATCGTCGCATGGGCGCCGCGCGGGCAGCGGGATCGTTGGCCGAGGGGGCGCACGTCCGGGCCCGGGAGACGCGTTCGCAACGTGCAAAATCGCGCGTCCGACGGAGGCCGGACGATGCTATCGTCCGATCGACATGTGGCTCGTCCGCGGCGGACGGGGCCGCACCGCCCGCCACCCTCCGAGCGCCCGAGAGAGGAAGTTCGTCTCCGCGATGTCCGCTTCGCACGACACCCACGAGCCCGAGAGCATCGACGGCGCTGCGCCGGAGCGCGAGGCCTCGCCGAAGACGATCACGACGGCGACGGCGACGACGGAGGCCGCAGACGCGAGCGAAGCGCCCGCGAGCCCGGACGCGCAGCCCGGCGCGACGGGCGCGCCGGCGAGCACGAGCGCGTCGGGCGAAGCCGCGGACGCGGCGGCCGAGGCGAGCGGCGGCGGCGCGGGCACGACGCCCGCGAGCG